>JAILIY010000125.1 GCA_024695025.1 Acholeplasmatales bacterium | reverse complement strand
ATCAAAGCCAAGTAGCTTAATTAATGAATTATCAAAATCTGTTATTTGATATGAAACATCATACAATTCATTTAATAAATCAATTATTTCTTTGTGCTTATCATCATCGTATGAATAAATTAATTTATTGTCTAAATTGATAATTTTAGAATCATTGTTTAAATATAATTCTATACATTCATATAAGCTGAAATAGAATTTATTTTTATGAATCTTATTGATTATATTTAATAATTCTAATTTCTTTATTTTTAGATTTTGAAGCTTTTCTTCATAATCATTTGGTTTAGCTGTCTCACCTAAATCCATTGATTCTCCAAGCTTCTTGAAAAATTCTGATTTATTAGCTTTATTAGAATGTAATTCTAGGGCAAATCTATCAAGCTTGATATTTTCAAGTCTTTTATAAACTACATCTAAGGCTGCCTTCTTCTCGGCAACAAATAGTACACTTTTTCCTAATCTAATGGCATTTACCATCATATTTACGATAGTTTGACTCTTACCTGTACCTGGAGGGCCATCAAGAATAAATGATCTTCCTTGGGCTGAATCCATCACGGCCTTAAGCTGTGTTGAATCGTAAGGTAGTGGGGCACTAAAGCTGTTGTAATCTTCAAGCTCATCCTTATCAGAATCAAAAAGTAAATCAGGTTCATTTAATTTGTTAGTATTACATATAATACTATCAATTATTTTATTTCTTTTTAATTCTTCTTTTCTCTTTACGATATCAAGCCACATAATATAGTGTGAAAATGTTAAATTAGTAATTAAGAAATGTTCACTATCTAAAGATATATCATATTTATTTTCCATCTTAAATTTATGTACGACGTCTTGATATTTAATATCACTAGATAAATTATATAAATAATCAAAATTGAAATCTGAATTATATAATTTATAATATTCAAAGAATGTTTTATTCAACATTAAATCATCAAAATCATAAGTCATTTCATAACTTGATGTCGTCTTATTCTTAATTATACTTACAGGCAATACCATGAATGGGGCAATTGCCTTTTCTTTATTTTCACGCTTAAATTTCAATGTACCTAATATTAAATATAAAGTAGGGGCACCAGTTTCATCTTGGGCTTCCTTACTCTTTTTAATAATATTTTTCATTGTTGAATCTAAGCCAAAACCATATACTTTTTCTTTGTCAGCTGAATAAATATAATTTTCAGGTTTACCACTTTCTAGTAAACATTCATATAATTTTTTATTATCAGGCATATTCATGCCTAATATTTTTATTTTAGAATCAGTTTCAAGAAGTGATAATAAATTAGAATCAGTTGAAATTCTTATTGTATTAGATGTAGATAATTTAAAATTAACTAATGGATTTGATTCATCTAAATCTAATAATTTATTTTCCCAGAATGTAAATCTATCTTTGATGGGTTGTTCCAAAATATCATTATATGTGATGTTTTCAAATACTTTATTTTCAGATTCAATTATTTTTAAAGGCTTTTGTTCTAAGAATAATTCATATTCTTCATTTGACGTTGGTATACTTCTATACATACCATTGTCTGTATGGAAATAATTGACATCATAACATTTAAAGCCAGACTTATGATCTTTTAAATTATTAGTTGTAATATTTATTACTTCGTCTAGTGAATAATTCTTATCCCTTGTTGAATATACTGTATCAATTAATATCAAATCATTTGATCCACTAGTTATATAATTGTATAATACTGCCTCACTAGTGATGGCACCTGATGTGAAAATATCTTTTTTAATCTCATCTTTATTCTTTAAAAATACACCCATATAGGCGTGGTTATCTGTTAATACTAATACTGTATTATAACCGATATTTTCATATATAGATGAGAAACATAAAGCTAAATCGATACAAGTACCACTCTTGTCTTTTAACACCTCATCAGGTAGTCTTAGTCTTTGTTGATTACCTAAATCATCAACATAAACTCCACCTTTAGGTGGATTGTAATAAGTAAGGCCAAAATTGTGAAGAGAATTATATACATCTTTTATTTCTTTATATCTATCATTTATATCTTCATTTTGATATCCGATAAATGATTGATTATTACTTCTTTTAATATTTAAAGTATATTGTTTAACTTTATTTGAATTTGGAGTTATGTATTTTAAATATAATTTGTCATCAGAAAGGACATTTATAGATGGTTGGCTTATAGGAAATACCTTAAATACATGATCTATTCGTGATAAAATCTTACCCTCTGTTTTCAAAGTCAATTCTAGATGAGAAACAATTATTTCATTTAATTTAATTAATTTTTCATAATCGACATCGATAAATGGCAATTCTAAATCTTTAGATTCACCTGCATATATCTTATTAAAATAGATAGGGGATGCTTTAAAAATATCACTGTCGAATTTAAATTCTAAAGACATATTAAAAAATTCTTTATTTTCTTTATTAGATACATTCAATTTTTCAAAAAAAGACAATCTAGATTTAATTTTATTATTTAAATAATATAAAGTATCTGCGTGATAATCAGCATATGAAAAATAATCTTTAATTTGGTAGTTAAGATTTATCTTAAAGATATTTAAAAAATCGATATTATCAATATCCTTATCCATATATATATTCTTATCATCTAAAGATATTTTTATAACCTTATGTAAAGAATTAATATCAAATGATAATTCATCTGATACTTTAACCACTTTCGATACATATACTGGTAATTCAATACCTTCAACATAGACTAAATCATTTTCTTTTACTTCTATATTAGAAAGATATGGTTTTTCTATGATTTGTCCACTTTTTGAAAATAATTTAACGTAAGCTACTATGTTTTCCATAACTCATCAACTCCTAAATATGCAAATTTAATTATAGCATATAAATAATTTAAAAATAGGTCTTGACTAGCATTTTTTAATAACAAATACTAATGAAAATTAATTATTTTATTGAATTTAATTTAATAAATTAATATCGATTTTTTTCTTAATTTTTAAGACTATATATTTTTTAATTTTTTTCTTGATTTCACTTTGTAGTAATGATATAATTGTGATTGCTTGTGATAGTGGAGGTGAAATACATGGCAAACATTAAACAACAAATTAAGCGTATTAGAACAAATGAAAAAGCAAGACAATTAAATGTTTCTTTCAAGTCATCTTTAAAAACTGCAATAAAGGCTGTATATGCTGCTGTTGAAGCTAAGGATATGGAAAAGGCTAACCAATCATTAAGCTTTGCTTATAAGAAGTTAGACAAGGCTCAAGCTAAGGGTATCGTTCATAAGAACTTTGTAGCTAGACATAAGGCTGAATTAGCTAAGGCAGTTAATACATTAAAGTAATAGATTATTTTGTGTAAACAAAAAAACACCACACGGTGTTTTTTTTGTTTTTATCTTAAAAAATATAATTCGATACCTAATTCAGAATCTACTACTCCTCTTTTGATATCGTAATCTAATTTATTTAAATAATCTAAATTATCTTTGATATCCTTTAAGGAATTATTTTTAGCATCTTTTACCATATAGAAGGCTCTTCCTGGTTTAACATGAAATATTTCTGATATTTCATCTTTAGTTATACCAGATTTAACTAGCATATTAACATTATATAATTCTTGGAATTTATTGATTAATAATGATAATATATTGGCTCCTGCATTGATTGTCTTTAAATTATCATATATTTGAAATATTAATTTTTTATCTTTTTTAAGTACGGCATTAATTAGATCATACACATTCTCATCTAAAGGTTTAGGTATCATCTTAATAACGTCGTCTTTTTTTATTATCTTATCTTCCATCTTATATGATTTTAATATATCTAAAGATGTCTCTATCGCAGTTAGATTATCAAAATATGACAACAATAAATTTTTAGCATCACTATCGATACTATACCCATCTTCTTTTACATTGTTTTCTATATATTCTTCTAAAGATATATTTTTTACCATTATTTCATAATATGTTGAGTATGATTTTATCTTCTTATATATATCTTGTTTGTCTTGTGGTATTTTATTAAAACCTACAGTCGTGATTAATATTAAATAATTATTAGATGATTGATCACCTAATATATTTATAAATTCTTTTAAAGCTGAATCCTTAAAATCAACTATTTTTTCAGCAGATTTACAAACGACAAATTTGATATTATCAAATAAAGAAACTGTATTTAAATCATCTACGATGTTATATAGACTATCTTCTTCTAAATCGTATGAAGAATCATCTACATCGCCAGTTATACTAGCTCTTATCTCTTCAATTTTTCTTTTACCAACTGAATAATCATCAGTAGATATGATAAATGTTCTCATTTAAATCATCCTCTATTTGTCATTTTAGTTATATTTTTAATATAATCACTTAATTCCTTTGTATAATTGTAAGATCTTGAAATATAGCTCCAATTAGATTTAGATATAGTTGATGGAGCGTTCATTCTACCTATATCATCTGATAAGCCTAAATAATCTTGAATTGGAATAATTACTGTATCACAGTTAGTCTTCATTGCGTATTCAATAATTTTTAGATTAGGTTTATCATTAAATTTAATATCACATACATCATCTATTAATTTTTTATATTTAGATTCTAAATCATTATAAAAAGACATAAGTGTTTGATTGTCATGTGTACCTGTATAGAATATATTATTTTCTTTAAAACCTTTTTTAATAGGTGCGTTTTTTCCATTACCTAATTCAAATTGGAATATATTCATACCAGGGTAGCCACACTTCTTTAATAATTTATGTACACCAGGTGTTAAAAAGCCTAAATTTTCGGCAACTATTTTAGCATTTTTACATTCTTTGTTAATTATTTTAAATAAGTCATAACCAGGACCTGTCTCCCAATGACCATATTTAGCTGTATCATCACCATAAGGTATTGAATAATAACCTTCAAAGCCTCTGAAGTGATCTATTCTCAATATATCAAATAATTCAAAAGAATGTTTAACTCTCATCACCCAGAAATTATAATTGTTGGTTCTCATTTTATCCCAGTCATATAAAGGGTTACCCCAAAGTTGACCATCTGGCGAGAAAAAATCAGGTGGACATCCGGCAACTGCCTTTGGTGTTAAATCAGGGTTTAATTGAAAATTGTCAGGATGAGCCCAAACATCACTTGAATCATGTGCACAATATATAGGCATATCTCCCATAATCATGATGCCTTTTTTATTTGCATATTTTCTTAAATCTATAAATTGTTTATAGAATAAATATTGGACGAATTTAGTAAAATCAATATCGTACCACTTTTCGTTATCAAGCCACATCAAAGAATTGTTGTTTCTATATTTCCAATCATCATACCACATGTACCATGGCTTATCATCATGCATACCCTTAAGTACTGTAAATCTAGCATAATCGTGAAGCCAATAAGCTTCCTTTTCTTTAAATTCATTAAAGCCATCTAAATATATATCTTTCTTTTGATATGCCTTATGGAATAATTTAAATCTATTTTCAGTCAAAGAATTAAAATCTACTCTTTTACATTCAAATGGTTTAGGTAAATCTTCTTTATCTAAAAGACCATCCTTAACTAATAAATCTAAATCGATAAAATAATAATTAAAACCAAAATTAGAAAGTGCAGAATATGGACTATCTCCATATGATGTAGGTCCTATAGGTAAAATTTGCCATATATGTTGATTTGATCTTTTCAAAAAATCAACAAAATCATATGCGCATTTACCTAAGCTTCCACATCCGTATTTACCTGGAAGTGATGTTATATGTAATAATATTCCAGCTTCTCTCATATTAATTCTCTTCTTTCTTTATTTTTTCTAATAATTTTAATTCTTCTTTAGTAAATTCTCTGTTTTCTAATAAATCTTTTCTTCTCAAATATGTTTTTCTCAATGATTCTTTTAATCTATATTCATTAATTAATTTATGATTTCCATTAAGTAATACATCAGGAACCTTCATACCGTCGTATTCAACAGGTCTAGTGTACTGAGGGTATTCAAGTAAGCCATTTGAAAATGAATCATCTAAATGAGATTCTTCATTTATAGCCTTATCTAAAAGTCTAACAATTGAATCAGTTACAACTGCGGCACCTAATTCACCACCAGTCAGTACGTAATCACCAATTGATATTTCTTCATCGACATAATTTCTTATTCTTTCATCAAAGCCCTCATAATGTCCACAAATTAGTACGATGTCTTCATATTTTGAAAGTTCATAAGCTTTTGCCTGACTATACTTGGTTCCTTGAGGAGTCATTAAAATGACATGTGAATTATCTGTTTTATTTTCTTTTATGGCTTTATCTAAAATATCTACTCTTAAAACCATACCCGCACCACCTCCACAAGGAGTATCATCTACGTGGTGATGTTTGTCAGGTGAATATTGTCTAAAATCTATTAAATTAATCTCAACTATTTTCTTATCGATGGCTCTTTTAATAATTGATTCATCAAAAATGCCAGAAAACATATTAGGAAATAATGTTAAAATAGTTATTTTCAAAATAATCCCTCTATTTCATTAATAATAATTTTGTCTTCTAATACTTCTTTTATAAACATATCCTTAAATGGCACAAGTGTAGTTTTATCATTATATTTTACAGCTAAATAATATGCTTGAGGATAAGCTCTAATATCTATAACTTCACCTCTTGATTCGCCATCTTGATTAAATACATTTTTACCAATTAAATCACTGTAATAAAATTCATTGTCATCAAGTTCTTTTTTATCTCTATCTAATTCTGAAATATATATATCATCATTTCTATATTTTTCAACTAAATTAATGTCTTCTTTATCCTTAAATGTAACATATAAATAATTATCTACAATTTTAGATTTTAATACTTCTTCTAAAATATATTCATCATTGTGATAAATATATACCTTACTTTTCTTTTCAAATCTATTAAAATCGCTTAGGTTTTTAATTTTAAGTTCACCTTTAATACCATGTGTTGTCATAACATGGCCACATTTATAATATTTCATAATATATTACCTCATTAATAATATTATAAAATAATATTAATTAAAAGTAAAAGAAAAAGAGGATTACTCCTCTTTGTCTGATCTTATCTTTTCAGAATTTGAAACAATTTCATCATTCATCTTTTCAATTTCAATTTGTTTTATTTCATCTGGTTCAATATGAATATTTGTTGTCTTTGACTCTTCTTCTTTCTTTAAGGCTTCAAGCTTGTTTTTCTTTTCATCACGCTTATAATCCCAGAAAGTGAAAATACAAACTAAAATAGAACCTATAAATCCTTCAATGATATCACCCATTGTATCATTTAGCGCATCAGTACCAACAAGGGCATTAAAATGAGGATCAGATGGATCATTTATTTTTCCATATTCATTATGTGAAACTGATTCATACGCTCTTTGCATATTTGAATCAAATAATTTATCCACACCATATTCAAACATTTCCCATACAGCCGCGATAGTCATAGATAATAAGAATGCGAAGACTACTACAAATAATGGTGATAGTTTAACTGGTATTTGATATGTTTCATTTAAATACAAAATCAATAAAACACCTAGTTCACATACAAACCCACCACTAAATACATGTAAAACATCATCCCACCAAGAAAATCTAACATAAAAATCAGCTATTTCTCCTAATAATATCGCACATGTACAAAATAACAAGAAAGTAATTTGAATAATATTAGGTAATGTTGCCTTAAATAGCTTTCTCCATACAATCTCAACAAATGTAAATATAAACATTAAGCCGGCTTGTAATATGAAAGATATATACTTAGAACCAAATCCTTTTGAAGAATCTGTGGCAAATCTAACAATTGAATATAAAATTAAAACTATACATACTATTCTTATAAACCAGAACAATACTTCTCTACAAACACGAGTTTTAGATAGATTTTTCTTTTTCTTATCCTTCATAATATCACTTCCTTGTATAACAAAATAATTATAGCAAATTATAAAACTTTGTCAAAGATAATATAATAATACACCATTTAGATTATGATTTATACCACAAATATACAAAAAAATGGTCTAGATTAAATCTAAACCATCATTTTTTTTACTTTCCATCGATATCTAAATGGATTTTCTTTCCTTCCTTAGAAGCACCAGCATAAAGCACAGTTCTAATTGCCTTAGCTAAGCTACCACCCTTACCGATAACACGGCCAAGGTCACTAGGATTAACTAAAACCTTATATTCAAGGTTATCATCCTGATTACTAACTGTAATTACTTCTACATCTTCAGGATATGCAACTAAAGGAAGAATTAAGCTTTTGATTAACTCTTCAAACTTTATCATACTGCCTCCTACTTAGAAATTACTTTATTAGCAATTAAAATATTCTTAACTGTAACAGTAGGTTGAGCACCCTTAGCTAACCATGCGTTGATAGCATCAGCGTTAAGAGTAACAGTTGCTGGTTCAGTAACTGGATTATAAGTACCTAAAATTTCTAAGAACTTACCATCACGAGGGCTTCTTGAATCAGCTGCAACAATACGATACTTTGGAGCCTTATGTGCACCAAATCTTTGTAATCTAATTTTAACCATATATTAATACACTCCTTTTTTCAAATACATATTGATTATATCATAGAATTATAGGGTGTCAAGTATTTTTTCTTGACAGCTATAATTTTTTTTATGAAATTAAAAATTGAGGAGATTAATCTCCTCAATCTAATAATTATAATTCGATTTTTAATACTGTATCAGTTTGATTCTTGCGGAAATTTTCTAATTTTTCAAGTAAATCCTTATCTTCATTAGACAAAATCGCAATAGCTGATAAAGCAGCATTTTTAGCGCCGTTAATGGCTACTGTTAAAACAGGTACACCACCTGGCATTTGTACAATTGAAAGTAATGAATCTAGACCATTTAAAGCACGTGATTTAACAGGTACACCAATTACAGGAACTGTAGTCATCGCAGCAACCATACCAGGAAGATGAGCTGCACCACCAGCACCAGCAATTATAACCTTAATACCTCTTTGTCTTGCAGAATGAGCATATTCATACATTAAATCAGGTGTTCTATGAGCTGATACTACCTTCTTTTCGTATTCAACTTTAAATTCATCTAATATATCACAGGCATCCTTCATAACTTCAAAGTCTGAATTAGAGCCCATTATTACTCCAACTTTTACACTCATAATTACTTACCTAACAATTCGAATAATTTCTTAGCTGCTAAAGCAGGACCATCTTGTTCCATACCAGGTACAGCTAATCTTGTATGTAAATTACCAACAGCTACGCCGTTTTCAAATAATTTTTCAAAAGTCTTATCGATAATAACTCTTGTTTGAGCTTCTCTTTGAACTGGTCCGAATGGATTTGCAAAGAATGACTCAGTCATACCACTTTCTTGAGTAGTACCCTTAGCACGTCTAGCACCACGGATGAAGATTTGTTTAGCTTCATCAGCATTGTTGTAGAATTCTACTTCTGATTCACACTTTTCATCGTAGTTATTTGCATATAAATACATATCTACTTTATAGCCCTTCATAATTTGAGGATAAGTAGCTACTGGAATAACTAAACGAGAGTTAGTCTTATCAGGGTTCATAAAAATTGCACGGTCCATTTCTCTATATGCATAACCTGCAGTCATATCGTCTAGTCTTACGAAAGCACCAATTTCAGTACCGTATGCCATAACTTGACCATTTTCAATTTTAAATGTACCCATATCATCAAAGATTGTTAATTGAGATGAAATATTATCTCCAGCCATTTCAGATAATGCTTCTAATGATTCACTCTTACCAGCACCAGAGTCACCCATGATTACAACATTCTTTGTTGTACCATTTTTCATAGTGATGTGAACACACGCACCATGGATAGGTAAATGACCTTGATCAATCATTGATGTATTATATAAAGTTAATAACATCTTCTTCATATATCCGAAGTAGTCAATTGAATCATCATGTGGAGCTAAACCAACATAGATGTTGTTCTTCTTATCGTGGAAGAATTCTGATTCACCATTATATTCACCACCGTAAATATATAGTAAATCTGGCTTTTTACCCTTACATGCACTTAGTGGTACGAATTCAAATAAGTTACCAATTGTAATACCATGAGCCATGTAATCTCTATGGAAATATACATATGCAAGTGCAGAACCAACCTTAGCTGCATAGCAGTAATAATCGTTTGCGTTAAATGAATTTTTAATTCTGTTAATTGGGTTTTCCTTAGCTTCTGGATATGTACCAGTTCTCTTATTCTTTGCAGAATATGAAATGAATGGTGGACGAATAACGATTTGTTCAATTGCGTCACACTTAGCTAAGAATGCATATTCTGAATTTTCATCCATCCACTTATTCTTAGATAATAATAATGCTGCGTTAACACCGGCAGGTAATTGTCTATAAATAGGGAATGCACTACCGAATAATTTTTCTGAAATAGAACGATATGTTGATAAGATTATATCGTTGAACTTAGTTTGTGCTTCAACGAATGAATTTGATTCAACACCATCCATAGTTGCTCTTGTGAAAACAACTGCATAACGTTCAAGACGTCTCCAGTAATCATAGAAATTTTGAACTAAATCATAAACGATTTCTTTTTTCTTTAATACTTTTGCATATTGAACATTTACTTCACCAATTTCAGGAATAGAAAAACCTAATAATAACTTGAATAAGTTAATTGTTTCTTCTACTACATTTTCACGAGCGAATAAATCTAACACTGGTAAAAATGCTTGGTTTTCTGATTTATAAATATGACTAACATATTTACCCCATACTTCCTTGAAGCATTCTGAATTTAATACTTCAATTTCTGACTTACAAAACTTTTCAGAAAAGTTTAGTACGACTGATCTTTTTGCTACAACGAATTCCATTTTTATTTCTCCTTATAATTCATTAAAATAAACCAACAGTGACACCGTCGATTATATCCATTTTTTCAGCAGCAGGTTCTTTTGGTAAGCCAGGCATAGTCATAATATCACCTGTTAATACAACAATGAATCCCGCACCAATAGATGGCTTTACTTCTCTTATAGTCATAGTGAAACCTTCAGGTCTACCTAATAATTTAGGATTATCACTAAATGAATACTGAGTCTTTGCCATACATATTGCAAGTTTATCCCAACCATTACGCTTTAACGATGCTATTTGATTTTTGGCAGTTTGTAGGAATTCTACATTACTTGCGCCATAAATTTCTTTACAAATAGTTGTTATCTTTTCTTTGATTGGCATATTCAAATCATAGATAGGCTTAAATGTATTTGCACCATCTTGCATATCTATTTTATCTAAAACCTTCTTAGCTAAATCAAGACCACCCAAGCCACCTTTTGTGAATACTTCACTTAAGGAAATAGTGATATTTTTTGATTCAGCCCATTTCATTAAGGCATCAATTTCATTATCAGTATCTGTATAGAATTTATTGATTGCTACAACAAAAGGTAAATTATATTTTGAAATATTTTCTATATGCTTTTCTAAATTACATACACCCTTCATTAAGGCATCAACATTTTCTTTATTTAAATCTTCTTTTAAAACACCGCCATGCATCTTAAGTGCTCTAATAGTTGCAACCATTACAACAGCACTTGGATTAATATTAGCATTACGACATTTAATATCGAAGAATTTTTCAGCACCTAAATCGGCACCGAAACCAGCTTCAGTTACAACATAATCAGAAAGCTTCATAGCAGCCTTAGTTGCAATAATTGAATTACAACCATGTGCTATATTAGCGAATGGTCCACCATGAATAAATGCTGGTGAATGTTCTAATGTTTGAACTAAATTTGGTTTAATAGCATCCTTCATAATTAATGCTACTGCACCTGTTGCATTTAAATCATCAACAGTTACAGGTTTTTTATCATATGTATATGCGACAACAATTTGTGATACACGTTTCTTAAAATCTTCTAAATCTAATGATAGACATAATACAGCCATTATTTCAGAGGCAACTGTAATATCGAAATGATCTTCTCTTGGTTGGCCATTTGAAGTACCACCTAAGCCTACAATTACACTTCTTAAGGCTCTATCATTCATATCTAAACATCTGTGCCAAATAATTCTAGTTGGGTCAATACCTAATTTATTTCCTTGATGGATATGATTATCAAGCATTGCCGCAATTGTATTATTTGATGTTGTTATAGCATGTAAATCTCCAGTAAAGTGAAGATTAATATCTTCCATAGGTATTACTTGAGCATATCCGCCACCAGCAGCGCCACCCTTAACGCCAAGTACTGGACCGAATGAAGGCTCACGTAAAGCAACCATAGTTTTCTTACCTAATCTATTTAAAGCATCCGTAAGTCCAATAGTAGTTGTACTCTTACCTTCACCAGCAGGTGTTGGTGAGATTGCAGTTACTAAAATAACTTTAGCATCCTTCTTGTTGTTTAGGTTTAGCTTATTAACGTCGATTTTAGCTTTATATTTACCATAGAACTCTAAATCGTCTTCTTTAAGACCTAACTTCTTTGCTATGTCTTTAACAGGCATAATATCAGCTTGTTGAGCTATTTCTAAATCACTTAACATATATTCCTAATACCCCTTTGTGTTTTTTACAGAAAATCACATGTATTTTTACGATATACAAATGCATTATATCACAAACGCCAGTTTGTTTACACTAATTTTTAGAGAAAGCGTTTTAAAATATATTATTTTAATATTACTTCTCTGTTCTCGAAATCACAAACAATTTTCTCATCTCTGCTCGTAGGAATACTCTTACCTACGAAGTCAGCTCTAATTGGCAATTCTCTGTGTCCTCTATCCACGAAAACTGCAAGTTCAATTTTAGATGGACGTCCCATATCCATAATCGCGTCGATTGCCGCTCTTACAGATCTACCAGTATATAAGACATCGTCAACTAAAATAATAATTTTATCATTAATATCATTTTTAAAGATTGTCTTTTCATCTAAATTCTTTTTACCATCATCTCTATGTGATGAAATATTAATTGCCTCAAGTGGTACATCAACACCTTCAAAGCTATATATTAATTCTTTAATTTCTTTAGCAATAGGTGTACCCTTCTTCTCGATACCAACTAATACTACTTTTGTTAAATCTTCGTTTCTTTCAATGATTTCATGAGTCATTCTCTTTAAAGATCTACCAAAATGTTCTTTTTCGATAATTGTTTTCATATTATTTCCTTAAAATTAAAAACTAAGTAAGGGAAGCGTATAAGCTTCCCCACAAATTAATTATTCTTCGTCTTCGTCTTCATCAATATTAGCATTATGATAGATTTCTGATACGTCATCATATTCTCTTAATAATGATAATAATCTTCTAAACTTAGCTTCATGATCTTCATCTAAGTCAACATAAGATGAAGGAATGTTTTCTACACTACAAGTTTCGAATTCAAGTTCAGGCTTTGCTTCAAGTAAAGCATTCTTAATGTCTTCGAAATCAGATGGATCAGCTAAAATTTGAACGAATCCATCTTCATCAGTTGATAGATCTTCAAAATCCTTTTCAGCATTCATTAATGCTTCCATAGCTTCATCTTCTGTCATACCTTCAAAAACAAATTGAGCCTTACGACTGAATAAATAACTTACTGCTTGACCGATATTACCACCAGTCTTATTGAAAGCTGTACGAACTTCTGTGAATGTACGGTTATCATTGTCAGTTAAACATTCTACAATAACTGCTACATTACCAGGTCCCATACCTTCGTATACTTTTTCTCTAGTAGCACCAGAGTTTACACCCTTTGCCTTTTCAATTGCACGCTTGATAACGTCTGCAGGACATTGGTCCTTCTTAGCACGCTCAATTGTTCTCTTTAAACCTTGATTCATTTCTGGATCAGGAACACCAGCCTTTGCAGCTTGGAATATTTCCTTACCCCATTTAGCATATTTAGATGATTTCATTGCAGCTGTCTTAGCCATAGATGCTGCACGTACTTCATGGGCTCTTCCCATATTTTACACAACCTTTCGATATAAAAATTTTAAAACATTTACTTTGTTATTATATAAAAAAATGTTCTATCTTTCAAGTTTTTTATATTAATTTATTAATAAAATATATATTAATATATATAATGACAAAAAATATAAAAAAGAAATGTCGAGTTTTAAGCTCGACATAACCAATATTATAATTTAACTTCTTCCTTACAAATATATAAAATACCTATAGTACCAGGGCCACAATGTGAAGCTATTACACCACCAGCTGTAGTATGAATTACTTCAGTATTAGGACACAATTCTTTTACCTTAGGTAATAAATAAGCCTTTGATTCTTCAGCGATACTGTCTGTTACAAATATAAATTCTAAATCAACATTGTTCTTTTCAATATCATCTTTTAGCATATTATACATTGCATCAAGTGAAACCTTCATCTTACCAATAGGCTTTTTACCTACAGTCATCTTTCCTTCTCTTACGAAGATAACTGGCTTCATCTTAAGTAAAGTACCAAAGAATCTTGCAACACCTGAACATCTACCACCCTTATGTAAATAATCCATTTTTTCAATACCGAATTGAACTTTACATCTTGATGCGTTATATTCCATGTTTTTAACGATTTCTTCTGCACTTAAGCCTTTATCTCTATCCTTACAAGCTTTAAGTAAAATTAGACCAATACCTGTAGATAAATTTTTAGAATCTACTACATGTACTCTATCTTTACCTAGATTCTCGCTTACCATCATGGCAGTTTGATATGTTCTACTCATTTGACTAGATATACCAGTATAAATTACATCATAACCTAAATCTAACCATTTTTTAAATACTTCTTCAACTATTGGTTCTGTAATTGCTGAAGTCTTAGGTAGTTCTCCACATTCTTTTACCTTATCATATATTTGTTGTGTTGTAATTTCAACACCATCAATATACGATTTTTCACCAAAGACAACATATAAAGGTATTATTTCGATATCATATTTTTTTGCTAATTCAACACCTAAATCACAAGTTGAATCACTTATTATTTTAACTTTATTCATTTTATTTTTCTCCCCTTTTCAAAAACACAAGGATTAATACATTAGAATTATAACATAATTTATTGAATGCTAAAATCTTTTATTTAAAATTAATTATGATATAATCATTTTGGTGATTATATATGAAGGCATTATTAGTTGGAATCCAAACTAAATATGATAGATATGACATAGAATATTCATTAAATGAATTAAAAGCTTTAGCAGAGGTTTTAGACTACGAAGTTTTAGGAAAAATAACCCAAAGCTTAGATTCACCAAATTCTAAAACTTATATAGGAAAAGGTAAATTAAGTGAATTAGTCATTCAAATAAATGCCTACGATATTGATATAGTAATATTTAATGATGAATTATCACCATCTCAATTAAAAAATATAAGTGATGAACTAAAAGTTGAAGTTATAGATAGAACATTCTTAATATTAAAAATATTTGAGCTCCATGCCGAATCAAGTGATTCTAAACTTGAAATAAAATTAGCTAAGAATTTATATTTATTACCTAGAATATCATCAATGCATATAGGTCAATCAAGAATTGGTGGTTCTGGCATTACTCGTGGTAGCGGTGAAACTCAAAGAGAACTCGACAGACGTCATTTAATGGCTGAAATTAATCATATTAAGGCCGAAATAATAAATAGTAAGAAAATGAAAGAAAATCAAATTTCTAGAATAAAAAGAAACGAATTACCGATAGTATGTTTAGTTGGATATACAAATAGTGGTAAATCTACAACTATGAATACACTTTTAGATCATCTAGAAATTAGCGATAATAAAAAAGTATTAGCTAAAGACCAATTATTCGCAACTCTTTCTACTTTCAAAAGAAAGATATCATATAAAAAGAATGATTTTATATTAGTCGATACAATAGGATTTGTATCAAAATTACCACATCATTTAGTAAATAGCTTTTACGAAACATTACAAGAAGTTAAAAGTGCTGATTTAATAATACATGTAATTGATTCATCAAGCCCATATATCAACGAACAAGCTAGAGTAATAAACGAAGTATTACTTTCGCTTAACGCTATTAATATACCAACTATTTATGTTTTAAATAAGTGGGATAAAACAATAGATGATACAATTTATGTACCAGGTAAAAAGACTATTAAATATTCAAATGTCACTAAACAAGGTTTAGATGAATTATTAGATTCTATATATGAAGAGATAGCTAAATCAACGATTCATGCAAGAGTGACTATTCCTTATTCTTCTGGCGATTTAATAAATATGATTGAAAAGAACGCGACAATAAATAAAAGAGAATATTTAGATAATGGTACATATTATGATATTGAATTACCACAAAAATATTATTATTTAATAAAAGATTATGATATTGATATGATGGTATCTTAAATTTGACATTATATTATAAAAGATATAAAATAACACAAGTAGGAGGAGAGAATTAAAATGAATAATAAACGTAAAGGTGATACTTTAATATTAGTTGGTGCTATATTATCAGTATTCTTAATATTATTATTTGCACTTTTAGCAATTGTTTTATATAAATTAGCAGACAAAACTGATATTGCAGAAAAAATAATAAAGGGTGATTTAGAAATTATTGATAATAATTTCAACGACAGCGTAGATTACTATTATACTATATATAGACTTTATTTTATCGCAATGATTGTAGCAATTGTATTTACAATCATTAAGATGGTGTTCCAAATATTAAGTATAACTAAACATACAAAAGGATTCTATTTAGCAACTGCAATTATCGCATTCTTTTCAAATGGTATAGGTGCTATTTTCACAATAATTGGTTGTATCTTATCTTTAACAGATATAAATAAAAATAATATGAACAGTAATACTACTGAAGTACCATTTAACTATGCAAGAATAGATGATACGAACACAAACAACGAATCAAACGTTGAAAATGATTCAAATAGCAACAATGAGAACTAGGATTTCCTAGTTCTTTTTTTAAACAAAAAATGACTGTATTTCTACAGTCATTAATTTTATGATAATGATAAAGTTTTTGGTTTTTCGTGTGGAAGCTTTGTAATCTTTTTCGCATGAAGCATTACAACTTCTTCTTCAGCTAGTTTAGAGAATTCTCTAGTAACTTCACATTCAATATAAATACAATCACCAATTTGAACTTTAGTATTTGATTCATCTATTACCTCATATCCCAAAAATTGAATATCTTGGGCACAACAAGTCATTACATCATAACCAACAACAATAGTGCCATATTCTGTAATATCTCTTACAAAACATTTGAATTTCCAAATCTTATTGTAATATTTTTCAAAATTATCAAATACTTCAACATACCATGTTGGATATATATCTTCTTCAAAATGAATTTCATCTTTAGATAAATCATAAGGTAAATCTTCATCAAGTCTAGTTGTTAAAGAACCATTTGATTCCTCAAATGCAATTTGAGCTTGTTGAGTCATAGCTCTAATCCATCTTCTATATTGAGATAATTCCTTTACACCTTCACATCTATTGAAAATAACCAAAGATGAATATTCAACCATCTTTTGGAATATTTGTTTCATGTTGTTAAACATGACGTTGAATGTTTGAGCATTAATTAATGTTATTTGTTGATAAATAACCATATAATCAGGGAATTCTTGACTATCCCAATCAAAGAATGAATTATATTCAATAACTATTCTATCTGGAGCATATTCTTTATCTAATTCTTCTAAATATAAAGGAGTAAGTTCTTCTTGATCATCAATATATTTAATATTTATTTTATATTTTGAAATCCATTCCTCTTCATATTCTACTTCACCTTCTTCACAGACTATGATTAAGGTAGTATCATCGTGATATTGAGGATTGTTTTCACATATTTCTTTAATTAAAGAAGTTTTACCACTTTCTAAAAAACCATTTAAAAGAAAGACAGGTACTTCTTTTTTCTTTTTAGCCATTAATAATCATTCCTTAAAAAATCTTTTTAATTTCGTCTTTGTCAATCTTAGAACCGATTACGACAATCTTACCAATATTAATTGCCTTATTTTCAGCAATTTCTACTTCTTCAGGTGTTAAATTAAATGCGTACCATTTATTATCGTTTCCACAAATAATACCCTTACTTCTTACGATAACACCATATTTACCCTCTGCCATATCATCTAAAGTCTTCTTTAATTGAGCCATATCAAATTTCTTTGTTGTCTCAAAGCCAACTGATGTAAATACATCATGAGCGGCATGACCGTGGTGATGGTGATGATGTTCTCCATCATGGTGGTGACACTCGCAATTTGGATCATCACATTCATCTTCGTCATGGTGATGGTGATGGTGGCATTCGCAATTTGGATCATCACATTCATCTTCATCATGGTGATGATGGTGGTGGTGATGTTCTTCTTCATCGTGATCATGATGATGGTGACATTCGCAATTTGGATCATCACATTCTTCTTCATCATGGTGATGATGGTGGTGGTGACACTCGCAATTTGGATCATCACATTCGTCATCGTCGTCATCATCTAAATCAATTCCATCTAATAAAGATACATCAAAGCCTTCATAAGCCTTTAATAAATCTTCATCAGCTAATTCCTTAATTGGTGTAGTCACAAGTACAGCATTTTCATTGTGCTTACGTACAATTTCAACTGCTTGAGCGATTGTTTCTTCTTTAGAAATATCTGTTCTAGATAAGATTACTGTATGTGCAGTTTTAATTTGGTCAACGAAGAATTCACCGAAGTTTTTGTCATACATCTTAGCCTTTTTAGCATCAACCATACATACAAGTGAATTGATATTATCACCCAAACCAGCATCCTTAACAGCGATTATAACATCTGTTAATTTACCAACTCCTGAAGGTTCAATTAAAATTCTATCAGGATTATATTTTGAAATAACATCATTAAGTGATTTTGAAAAATCACCAGCTAAGCTACAACAAATACAGCCTTGAGATAATTCTTTAATTTCAATTTGAGAATCGCTTAATAAATCACTATCTACACTTATTTCACCATATTCATTTTCAATAAGTACAACCTTTTCATTTTTTAGTTTTGAATCTAATAATCTCTTTATAAAAGTAGTTTTTCCAGCTCCTAAGAAACCAGATACTATATCAATTTTAACCATTTTATTCCTTCTTTCTAAAATGTATTATACTATCGTTTTGGCGCTTTTTCAAGGAATTCACCAACTTAGTTAGTCAAGAATTACCTTTAAAACATTTTCAACAAAAAAATCATCCCGAAGGATGATTTAATTAATTACTTCTTTGCCATCTTAGCTTGAGCCATTTGACGGTTCTTTCTTTCTTCATATAATTGACGAATACGCTTAATGTTACGGATACATTCAGCAGCACGTGGACCATCACCGATAGCTTTATAATATTGTAATGCAGCTGCATAGTTCTTTCTCTTTAATAATCTATCAGCAGCACTTTTTAATTTTTCTCTTGCACGTTCCTTAGAAGCATCTGATGTATAATGTTCTTTTAATACTTGACAATATAAATCATAACCTTCTTTAGTTCTTCTCATCTTTGAATCATAAGCCCAAGATGATTCATATAAGTAACCTAAATTGTATAATGCATCTGGATTTTTGTAAGCTATAGCTTGCTTTAAATATCTTTCTGCGAATTCTAGGTTTCTAGTTTGAGTATATAAATAACCTAAGTTATTACAAATCATACCTTGTGAATCTTCATCATCGGCACCAAAAATTCTATCTTCTTTTTCTGCCTTAATTGGTAAACAAATTGAATAGTAGTTAATTGCCTTATCACTATCTTGAAGTGTTGAATAAGCATCGGCAATTCTTTCTTTTACTTCTAGGTCATGGATTCTAAATACTTTTAATAATAGACATAATGACCATACATAAGATTCTTCTTGGAATAATTGGAAAGCAATCTTTCTATATTTCTTTCTATTAAATCCATTAACTTTAACCTTCATATAACCACCAACGATAATTGAACAAATATCGTTAGCTAATGCTTCAACTGGATAACCTTCAGCTAATTCAATTTCATTAAGTGGGTATTTGTTTTGGTATGTTGTTTTATTAACATAACAACAAACTGTTTGGCAGCGATTATTAGCTTTTACAATTTCTCTTAAATAATCTCTATAATCGAAATCATCAGAAATATGTAGAATTACCAATCCACTAGAATCCTTGATATCCTTTAAAAGTTCAGCATTCTTGTCTTCAGTTTTTTCAAATTGATGTACATCTACATGCTTTTGTTCAAGAATTTCAACCAAATAGTTTGCGATTTCCTCATCATCAGGTAAATATACTAGAGTTACGTAGTCTTTCATAAAAAACTCCTCCTATAAAAATAATTCTAAATTAGAAATAGACACTTCTTTGTATGTTATTATATCACATTGCAATAAATTTTTTCAATTCTTTTTTTGTTATTTTGTCTTAATTTTCGCTTGGGTAATCGATTTTTTCACTTTTTACTACATAAAATACTAAAAATGGTATGGAAAATAGTCCCGCACAAATATTTGAAATAGGCATAGAAACCTTAATTCCACCTAAACCATAATAATATTTCAATATATAAACTAAAGGAATAAACACTAATCCACTTCTAAGTAATGCCAAAAGTGATGCAATTTCTGATTTTCTTATACTTTGGTAAAGCATATTAGTTGTGGTACACATAGGGACAAATATAACTCCTATAGATGCCCAAACTAAAGCTTTAGAGCCAATCCTTATAGTTTCTTTTTCGTCTTGGAAAATTCTTATTAATTGTTTAGGAATACTCATACCTAATATAGCAAGTAAAAAAACAGATCCAACAGATACTATAAATGTAAACAATAAGCCTTTTATTACTCTTTTGTATTTTTTTGCTTGATAATTGAAGGCCACAAATGGTTGGAAGCCCTGTCCAATTCCTATTCCTATACATAAGGCAAAATTAACATATCTAGAAACTATGCCCATAGCTGCTTGAGCTGAATCACCATATGGTTTACATACCATATTTAAAATGCCATTAGATACAGCAGTTAAACCCTGTCTAATAAGAGATGGGAAACCTGCTCTACATATTTCAAAATATGTTTTAATGCTTCTACTAATATCTTTTAAATTGAGTCTGGCTGTACAAAATTTTTGTTGCATGATTATTAATATTATGAAGCTTATTATTTGAGATATACCTGTTGACATACCTGCACCAAATATACCTAAGTCCATAACATTTATAAATATATAATCACCAAATATATTTAAAAGACCACCAGCACTTATGCCAAACATCGCATAAAATGCTTTTCCTTCAAATCTTATACTATTATTTAAAATTAAAGAGCCAATCATAAAAGGTGCTGCAATAAGTATCCAAAGTCCATATTCTTTGGAATATTTAAGGGCACTATCGGTACTACCTAATAATTTTACAAATGGCTCTAAAAATATTAAACCAAACATCATCAACAATAAACCAACTAAAAAACCTATAAAAAAGGCTGAGGTTACATAACTATTAGCTTGTTTAGTGTCTTTATTAGCTAGCGATTTAGAAAGATGTGTTCCCGCACCTTGTCCAAGCATAAACGCGAATGCCTGAATAATACATTGTAAAGTAAATAATACGGCAGTTGCAGCCTGAGGCGATTCTCCTAATGTGCCGACAAAATATGTGTCTGCCAAATTATAAATATTGGTAATCAGCATCGATATTGTCGTTGGAATACCCAAAAGTATAATAAGCTTATAGACATTAGTGTTAACCATTCTATTATAATTCTTTTCTACTTTTGTCACCTTTTCACCAGCTTACTTTTGTAATAATTTTTGAATTAATATTGATATTAACTTTGGAATAAATTCTAACATTGTAACAAATATTGCAAGTATCAAAGCGTAAGCATATAAATAATCATATTCAACATCTCTGAATTTATTGAATATATCTATACCTAAAGAATCTTTGACCTGTACTACATATTCTGTAGTGATAATTAATTTAAATCCCATACTTATTGAATTTGAATAAGCTTCTTTAAAATATGGGCCAATAAGTGGATAATGAACTCTAAATAAAACATTTAAATTTGTATTAGAGAACATCTTATATTCTTCGATGTATCTTTTATCTATGCTAGAAATACCTGTTTTAATAGACTCATACATCAAAGGCAATAATATCAAGAATGCACATACTTTAGGTACATCCTTAAATGATAAATCATCATTTGGTGTTGTAAGCATAACAATTACGATTATTATAATCATAGGTGTACTTTTTAGTATAGTCATGATAGGTTTTAAAACCAAATCAAATTCATGTCTTAAGCCACCTAAAGTACCTAAGGTTATACCAAAAACTGAGGCAAATAATAATGCGATTATTAATTCTATAAAGCTTACACCAAAATATTTATATGTATTCTTATTTCCTAAAAGTTTAAAAAATCTTTTTAATATTACACTAATTTTAGGAAATATTACATTATTATCTACCGTTTTATTAAGAATAAATAAAACTAATAAAACTAATAATATCCCTAATAAAGTGAATATTAAATTTTTAATGATTTTATAAACCGAAATAGAATTCATTTACTGGATTTGCTCCTCCAAAATCACTTAAATTTAAAGATGCAGTAAATTCAACATATGATTTAGAGTTTTTAGCATTCATAAAGCTAATATTACATTTAGGTAATGCTGCTTTTGCGATTGCAAGCTTAGGTAAGATACCTAAAGTGACACAGTTTTGTGCTGTCTCTTCTAAATCTGTAGTTACTTCATCACAAGATTCTTTTAAATCTTCTATAAATTCATTTACAACTCCTTTGTGATTTTTAATTGTATCTGGGTTAATAAATAAACCAGCTTGTGTATAAGCGAATGAATTATTAGTTAATTTTTTCATTTCTTGTTGAACATCTATAGAATAAATAGTCTTTTGGGCCTTAGCTGCAGTTATTGCAGGTTCTGCACTTAATACAACAGCATTTTCATTTGATAATAATACTGTTTGTGTATTTTGGGCAGTTGCAAGTGGTGTTTCCTCTTCAAAAGTAATATTATTTTGATTTAATACATATCTTGCTGCTGAAGCATTTGATGAACCATCACCAAACATTGTAATTTTTTTATCTTTTAGATCATTTAAAGATGAAATATTTTGTTGGCTAGCAAAGAAAATATTACCCCATGTTACTGTACCGCCAAATACATATTGGCTTAAGCCTGCTTTATATAATTTAGCACCTGCACTTATTGGCGCGATAATAAAGTCAGCTGTCTTTGCTGTAAATTGTGCGCTAATTGTTTCTGCTGCTATATATGTATATGTGTTGTTATCATCATCTATGTCCATATCTGCTAAACACGCAGCTGGTGCACCATTTGGTGCTACAACAGAAAATTTATAATCATCACTATCATCATCTTTTTTACAAGATGCTAAAGCTAATATGGCTCCTAATGTTGATAATACTATTAAACTTTTTCTCATTTCTTATAATCCTCCTAAAAAGCTCATAAATATTATAACCTATTTTAATATTTTTTTAAATTCAAAATTATGATATACTTTATTTGTTTAATAAAGAGGGTGACAATTCATGCAAATATCTAAATCAAATGACATATTTAAAGAATTTAGAGATCTAATTAAACATAATCCATATAACAATATTACAATATCAACTGACCTACAGGTTTTAAAAATAGTTTATGAAAACAACATCAAAATTGATACATTATTATATGTATCAATTTTGATGTTGTTTTCATAAACTATTTTTAAAACCTGTAGGTCAGTTGATATTGTAATATT
>JAILIY010000120.1 GCA_024695025.1 Acholeplasmatales bacterium | reverse complement strand
AGTAAAATTCTTTTCTTTTTCATTTTTATTACCTTTCCTGAAATCGTTTTTATTAATAATATCCATTTTTTTCACTCCTATTTCAAAACTTTAATTAATTTTACCATTATTTTTATAAATATTTAAAGAAAATTAATTAATTATATGATAAAATAAATTGAAATTAATAAAAACGATTTCAGGAAAGGTAATAAAAATGAAAAAGAAAAGAATTTTACTAGGTATAACACTTGCCTTAGCTTCTATGATAGCACTAGGATCTTGTGACAATTCCTCAAAAGAAAAAAGCGAGGAACAATCTTCTATTATAGAATCATCAAGTGAAGCTGGCGGTATGGAAGATTTAAATTATACTGATATACAATTAGATAATATGTCTTGTGGCGGTGTTATTAGTGATATGACTGATTTTAGTCAATATATAAACACTGAAATGCATGTTAAAGTATCTACTGCCAAAGATTTCTTAGATGCATTATCAGGTGCCAGACAAGAATATACTACTACTGTTACTGAAACATCAGGTGAGGCTTCATATATCGTTAGAAACAATGTTAGAAAGAATGAAGCAAACTGGACATCTGCCATCACTAAGGGTTTATATTTATATGATGCTGAAACAGACACATATACAAAAATACCAAGTGATGTACCTTATGATAAAGAAGATACTGTTTATACAGCTGATTTAACATATTATGAGGACAGTCCATACACTGGTGTTAAATTCACTCAAGAATTAACTAAAGAAGCTACAGTAAATGTAATTGAGATAACTGAAGATTTAGATTTAGGATACAATCTAATTAAAGATTTAGGCTGTAATACTTCTGTTTTTGAAAACTGGGATAGTAAAAATAAAATGTCTGATAGTACAGATGTTTATTGTGACCCAGATATTAAGGCTGCTGGTATATCAAAAATCAATATAAGTCAAACTAGTAATTTATTAATTTTTTCAAAAAATGGTTCTAAAATTAAACATGCAGGCTTCGGTGTTACAAGCTGTAAGAATGTAGCTTTTAGAAACTTAAATATGGATGAAATTTGGATGTGGGAAGACTCTACATCAAAAACTCCTACATTCACAGTAGGTGATTATGACCTATTTGGTTGGGCATATTTTAAGATTTCATTTAGTGAAAATATTTGGATTGACCACTGTACATTTGGTAAATCATTTGATGGTCAAATAGATTATTCAAATCCATGTTATTCAACTGTTGGTACTTATAGTAAGGCTCCTTATGGTGCTAGTGGTTCAAATGGATTACATATATCATATTGTAATTTCACTGGTGGAAGCACAGATAAAGACGGTTATTTATATAAAATGATGGCCCGTATGGAAGAAGAATATTTAAAATATGAAGAAGATCCAATCGGATATGAATTCACATCTTCTACTCCAGGCTATTATATAGCACTTAGAGCTCATGATTTTTCTTTTGATGAGATATTAAATGGTTTAGCTGTTCCACAAAAGAAAGCATTCTTATGGAACGACAGCGGCGACCCATATGTATATAATAAATATATGCAAGTATCTATGACTTCTTGTAAGCTTAAAAATATTGAAGATAGATTACCTAAGGTACGTGGCGGCATGGCCTATGTATATAATACTTCTGTAGATAATAAAGATTATTTACCTTATTCAACTAAATTTAAAGGCGTTAATTTAGGTAATGCTAAATATAAATCTGCAGGTGTATCTCAAGGTATCTTAGCTGGTTTAGACGCAAGTATTTATTTAGAATCTGTAGTATATGAAGGTATTTCTTCAATGCTTAAAAATAATGATTCTGAATCAGATAAATATCCAACAGTAAATGGTGGATATATGATTAAAAATTCAAGATTAGGTACTATTTATGGTTCTATTACAGAAGATGATGACCCATTCTCATCATTAAATGTGTCTTCAGCTAAATTATCTCCTAATTATTTTGCATTTAAGGTTAATGGAGAAAAGGTTGAATCTAAAACATTACCTATAAATATCAGCTGTTACAATTTTGAAGACACATTAAATCAAGATTTAACAGATTATTTTGAAACTGCACAACCTGGTATCAATTCACTTCATTCTGAATATTACTGGTCAACTGTAAAATATAATAAGTAAAAAAAATAAATCACCAACTTTTGTTGGTGAATTTTTTAATTTTCATTCTTATATTTAATTACGATTTTAATTACTTCTTTTGGTATTTTTAAACCATGAGTGAATGGATTTAATACGAAACCTTCAATATATTCATTTGTGATGATGCTGTCATTACATAATTCTTTAAAATCATATTCTATTTTTTCATATTTTTTTATTTCATCATTTATTATTTGATTTTCTGATGTAAATAAAGGAATATAATTTTTCTTTTCTGAATCAGTTATTACAAGTGGAGTAATACCTAAATTATTTAATTTTTTTAATGTATTATCAATATCTTTATTGATTAAATACACCTTTGAATTAATTAAACAATCAATTAAATCAGCGAAATTCTCATTTGTTTGATTATTTAAAAACTTCTC
>JAILIY010000015.1 GCA_024695025.1 Acholeplasmatales bacterium | reverse complement strand
TATATTATTAGTAATAATTTTAAATAGATCTTTGTATTCATAATCTTCAAGTAATATTTTAATTTTATCTAAAATTGCCTTATTACTTTTAGATTCAAACACTGCCATACAATAGTCATATACTTGATTTTTACTTATAGTTGATTCTTCCGTAATATAATCAAATAAATGTTTAAATTTTAAATCATATGATGGTTTGGCACCTATTTCATATTCATTAATATATTTATAAAGAGTAGGTCTTGAAATATCAATTAGCCTTGATAATTCAGAGACTGTAATCATATCTGTTATTTTTTTCAATTACCTCACCTCAATTATATTTTTACACATTTTTTGTAAAATGTAAATAGATTTTACACATTTTTTGCAAAAAATAAAACACAAGGGAAATCCCTTGTGTAATATATTATGGATTTAATCTATCTGGTCCACGGAATATAAACATTGCGTCTTTAATACCTTCGTTAAATAAAATCATAGTCATTCTATCAACTCCGATACCAAATCCACCATGAGGAGGACAACCATACTTAAAGAAGTCTAAATAGAATTTAACATCTTCTTCTAAGCCTTTTTCTTGACATTGTTTTAATAATACATCATATCTATGTTCTCTTTGAGCACCTGTTGTGATTTCACAGCCCTTCCAAATAAGGTCATATCCACAAGGTACACCATTTTTATCTCTCATATGGTAGAACGCTCTACATTCTTTAGAATAGCCTGTAATAAATAAGA
This sequence comes from Acholeplasmatales bacterium, assembly GCA_024695025.1. Lineage (GTDB taxonomy): Bacteria > Bacillota_I > Bacilli_A > Acholeplasmatales > Anaeroplasmataceae > Anaeroplasma. Next base: position 10,038 of record JAILIY010000015.1, on the reverse strand, counting down.
ATTCATGACCGAACATGTCTAAAGATAATTTTTCAACCATACGTTCACCTTCTGTTGTTAAATCACCTTTTTCTGATTCATCTACCTTATAGCCATATCTCTTTTCAAGTTCATCATAAACATCATGTAAATTCATTACTGGGAATGGAAGCTTTGGAACTATTACATCAATACCAAATAATTCTTTTATAGCTTTACCATATTTTTTCTTTACGCTTTTCATAGCGTAATTGATCATTTTTTCTTCCATCTTCATTACGTCTTTATATGACTTAATGTATGAAAATTCTAAATCTAGACCTGTAAATTCTGTTGCGTGCTTACGAGAGGCAAACTTTTCAGCTCTAAATACTGGACCTGTTTCAAATATTCTTTCAAAGCCTGCAGCCATAGCCATTTGTTTATAAAATTGTGGAGATTGGGCTAAATAAGCATTTCTATCAAAATAATCTACCTTAAATACACCGGCACCTGATTCAGATTCTGCACCGATTAATTTTGGTGAATGGATTTCGATAAAATCATTTTGACATAAGAATTCTCTACAAGAATTAACAAATTCAGATTGAACCTTAAACATTAATGTATTCTTGTCTGTTCTTAAATCAATCCAACGATAATCTAATCTTAAGTCAATATTAGTCTCCTCACCCTTAGGGGCAACTATTGGAGATGGTTCTGCAATAGAAGATATAATTTTAATTTTATCTGGATACATTTCCATACCATTTAATTTTACATATTCACTTTTTACAATCTTACCTTCAACTTCAATTACAGTATCGATTGTAATTGAGGCTAAAATTTCATCCCACTTTGGATGTTTTGCCTTTTCAATAGTTATTTGAAGCTTGCCTGAAATATCACGTAAAACGATGAAGCACATACTCTTTTTGTTACGGATATTTTCAACAAAGCCAGCTACCTTATTTACTTTACCTAATTTAATATTTCTAATCTTAGCTCTTTCCATTATAATCTACTCCTTTTTATTACATGATGCACAAGCACCTAATGATTCTTGTTTTAATTTATTAACGATATATGGATATACATCAAATAAGCCAATTGTCTCTTGAACATCATTTGAATTATCTTTAATATTTATCTTAAATTCATTAAGTTCATTATCACCTAATATAAGTGTGAAGCGTGCTAAATTGTTGTCAGCCTTTTTAAATTGACTCTTTAAAGAACCACCGCTATAATCCATTTCACAAGATAAGCCACCAATTCTACATATATTCATAAGTTTAACTATTTCTTCACGAGCTTTATCGCCAAGTGCGATAAAATATGCGTGAATACCAGTATTTCTAACTAATTCTTTACCCATTAATTCGTTGGCTAAAAGTAGACGCTCCATACCGAATGCCATACCAACACCTGGTGTTTTAGGTCCACCTAAATCAGAAACTAATTTATCGTATCTACCACCGGCACCAATTACATTTTGAGCACCGAATTCAGGTACGTTTACTTCAAGTTCAAATACTGTATGACAATAATAATCTAAACCGCGAACTAAATTGTCATCAACTTCATATTTTAATTCTAATGAATCTAAGGCCTTAAGTACTGTTTCAAATCTTTTCTTACTGTAATCATTTAAATAATCATTGATTTTTGGAGCTGATTTGAAAAAATCTTTATCTCTATCTACTTTACAGTCTAAAATACGTAAAGGATTCTTTTTTAGTCTCATCTTACAGTCTTCACATAATTCATCAGTGTGGCTTGAAAAATGTTTAATTAATACATCTCTATAATTGTTTCTTGATTCTTCATCACCTAAAGAATTAATTTTAACTTTAACATCTTTTAAGCCTAAGGCTCTAATTAAAGATGCACCTAAAGAAATAACTTCAACATCAATTAAAGGTGAATCGCTACCTAATGCTTCAACACCAAATTGAGAAAATTGTCTATTTCTTCCTTTTTGAGGACGTTCATATCTAAACATAGGTCCCATATAAAATAATTTAGTTTGATTGTTATCAACATATAATTTATTTTCGATATAGGCACGAACACATCCTGCAGTACCTTCAGGTCTTAAAGTGATTAATCTATCACTTCTATCTTTAAAATCATAAGTTTCTTTTGTAACCATATCAGATGTATCATTTGCGTCTCTATGGAATACATTTGCTGATTCAAAAATAGGTGTTCTTATTTCTTTATAATTATACAATTTACAAATCTTTCTTACAGTCTCTTCAAGCTTTGCCCACTTTTCACTTTCGTTTGGCAAAATATCATAAGTACCCTTTGGCTTTGCTATCACTATAAATCATTCCTTTCATATTTATATAATGAATAATAATATCCTAATTCATAATATTTATCACCCATTAATACTCTTTTTTCACATTCATATTTAAATCCTAGCTTTTTAACTAAGCATTGACATCTCAAATTATTTTGAGTGTGACCCATAACAATTTTATCAACATCTAGATAATCAAAGGCAAGTTTAATACATTCTTTAAGGCATCTAAACATAATTCCCATGTTCCAATAAAGTGGATCTAAATAACAACCAATTTCAATTGAATTTTCTGATTTATTGTAATTGTGATATTCAATAAATCCAATCATACAATCGTCATAAACGATTGAATATCCACTAGGTATCTTTTCAACAACAGGTCTATTAATATATGATTCAACCACATATTTGGCCTCATAAATACTCTTTAGTGGTCCCCAATTTAAAGTCTTACACATGTCTTCTTTTGCAAATTGAAACAAATCGAATGCGTCGCCTTCAATGGGTTCTCTTAAAATTAAATTTCCAACTCTTAATTCTGGTAAACTTAGTTTCATATTTTTCTCCAAATAAAAAATCCCTATATTTAAAAAAATATAAGGACGATTCAATCGTGGTGCCACCTTATTTCAGCATAAAGCTCTCATTACTCTTTAACGCAGATATACGTCCCCTATTAAGGGCTCTCTTTAGGTGTCAACTTATAGTCTAATTATTAGTGCTTTCACCATCCACTAATCGCTTATCTTAATATCAACTACAAAAATCCTAATTCATTGATTTAAATACAAGATGTATTTTATCATTATTTTTAAATAAATTCAATAAACTACATAACTAAATTAGTATCATTATTGTTATTACTTACATCATCTTCACTGTCTAAATCATCTAAGTCATCAAAGTCTAAATTTAAATCATCAAATTTAAACGAAGATATAGTTGTGACAATGAAATTTAAGAATGTTTCAATAACCTCTTTAGGTTGAACATTTGAATCTAAATTCATTTGTTTTTTATAATCCATTTCACTTTCTTTTTCTTCGTCGACATAAGCCATCGCGTCAAATGGAGTTATATTTCTAATAAGTTCATGTTCTATATTTAAATCATCTAAAGTCTTATAAGAAATTTGATATAAATCTCTATTATCAAAATATATTTTAGATGGTAAATATTTTAATTCTGAAAATATTTCATCCAAAAGGCCAAAGAATACTTTTTTAAATGATGATACTCCTCCAGTAATATATTTAAATACTATTTTATCATCTGGTGATAAAAAAGATATCAAAAGCGGCTTAGTACCATTTTCTTTTACTACCATCGGATAAAATGATGAAAGTAAATAGCTTTCTTTTGGATTATATATTTTATTTTGATATTCTTTAACAAAATCTAAATTAGAAGGTGATGGTTTAGGTAACCATTCAAGTTTTCTTATGTAATAATAATTTACTGTATATAAATTCTTATCTGAATCTATAAATGAGAATGGAACTTTATCTAATTCCTGATTTTTAACTATATCTTCTTTTTCGTAAACTAACATTTGTGATAAAAAATCAATATTTATATACATTAGTCTTGCCTCTTTATAATTGGCAAAGCTACTCTTTTTACCATATTTATTTCTATAAATAATCACATTGTCATTCTTTTTAATTTTCATTCCAAGACTGTGAATATATTTACCTTCATTGTATGAAACATCTTCACTATCTAGTAATAATAAGGCTACTGAATCACATTCATCATATCTTAAATATTCATCAGAATATAATAATGAATCATGTAAAAAATTAAAGCCTCTATTATTAAAGAATATTTCTATACCAGTATATCTACCATAAATAGAATTAGATATTCTTACATATATTTCTTTACCTATAGATGAAAATATATTAGAAAAGATTTGTTCTGAATAGATATCAAAATATTCATTTTTATTAAATTTATTAATTATTTTTTTAATTAAACGATATAATTCAATGATATCTTCATTCATAAAAATCACTTCTTTTCTTTGTATACAACTACTCTTTTAATTCCATATTCTTTATTTTTTATTAATTCTAAATAGTCTAGAGATTCTGGATAATTAGAATCTATTCCCATTTCAAATATGACTTTACCTCCACTTGATAAAAGTGGTTTAACACTTTCTAATATATCACTTATATCATTCATTTTATAAGGTGGATCTAAAATAATTAAATCATATTTGTGTTTATCATTTTTTATAAAATCTAAATAGTCCATATTGTAGATTTCAAAATCTTTTATTCCTAATTTAACGCAATTGTTTTTTGAAACTTCATAAGCTTTTTTATTCAAATCATTTAATACGATATGCTTAGCTCCTCTTGAGTATGCTTCAATTGCCATAGCGCCACTGCCAGAAAACAAATCAAGACAATAGTCACAGTCTAAATAAGGGCCGACCATATTGAAGATGGCACCTCTTACCTTATCTTGTGTTTCACGAGTTGATTCTATATTAACCATATCTATAATTCTATGTCTTAAGCTTCCAGCAATAATACGCATAAATTTACCTCAATTTTTTATCAACTAATCTAAATTGTAATGTCTTACCATTTATTTTAACTTTTTTCTTCGTGTCTAAAAATCTTAATGCATCACTTTCAAGTTCAAAGAATGTCCTAGTCTTGTTGACTGAAATTTTACCAAATCTTTCTCTATGAATTAATAATTCATCATGTAAGATATTAATTAATTTATTGTTGTTAACCTTATCTCCTTCTCCAAGGTTAACTTCAATGACAACAAATTTATCTTTTTTATTCTTGTTGTCATTTGATTTTTTATTATCAGATGATTTTTTATTGTCTTTTGATTTTCTATCGTTTCTATCTCTTTTTGATTTTGAATCAAATTTGACATATTCAATATCAGGATAATCTCTGACATTGTCATTATAAATCATTGATATTAAAGCTCTAATTAGTGGAATAGGATCACTTGATTCTCTTGAAAATTTCTTGATCATATTATCAAAATATGTAGAATCTCCACTATTTTCAACAGCCTCTTTAATATTTAAATAAATTTTCTTTTGATAAGCTTCTTTAATTTTTTCAACTGTAGGTATTTCAGATACAGTCATTTGTTGATGAGAATATTTTTCTAATTCTTTAACTCTATTTCTACCACGTGATGAGGCAAGTGATATAGCAACACCACTTCTTCCTCTTCTTCCGGTTCTACCAATTCTATGAACATATAATTCATTTTCATTAGGTAAATCATAATTGATAACACAATCGATATCATCAATGTCAATACCACGAGCTGCAACATCTGTGGCGATTAATATATCAACTGCACCTGCTCTAAACTGAGACATTACTCTATCTCTCATAACTTGTTTTAAATCACCATGTAAGCCTTCAGCTTTAAAATTATTGTTTTGTAAAAAAACTAATAATTCATCGACCATAGCTTTAGTGTTACAGAAAATCATTATATGCTTAAATTCATAATAATCCAAAAGTCTTATAATTGAATTCTTTTTATCAACTGATTTAACATAATAAACAATTTGATCAATTGATTCGACTGTCAATGTCTTATTTTCGATTTGTACCATAGTTGGATTAGTCATATATTTTTCAGATACATGTCTTACAAATGGTGGTAAAGTTGCCGAAAATAACGCAGTTTGTCTAGTTTCTGGTATAGTTGATAAAATAGTCTCTAAATCGGCCTCAAAGCCCATTTTAAGCATTTCATCAGCCTCATCTAAGACAAGGTAATTAACATTTTCAAATGATAAATTACCTTTGTTCATCTGATCGATGATTCTTCCTGGTGTACCTATAATGATATCTGGGTTTGATTTAAGTCTTTTATTTTGAATTACATAAGATTCTCCACCATATATAGTTACACAATTCAATTTGTAAAATTCAATTAATTTATCCAATTCACCTTTAACTTGTAAAGATAATTCTCTTGTTGGACAAAGTATTAATGCCTTTACTCCTCGAGTCTTTTTTTCTATTTTTTGAATCAAAGGAATTGAGTAAGCAAATGTCTTACCACTTCCTGTTTGACTTCCACCTATAACATCTTTTCCTTCAAGTAATAAAGGTATGGCCTTTTCTTGAATAGGAGTTGGTGAAAGTATACCATTTTTGTTTAACGCTTTTATTAAGTTTTCATCAATACCAAATTCAATAAAATCCATAATATACATTTATTATTAATTAATTAATAATATTTCCCTTTCTCTAATTTAAATTTTAAAATAATAAAAGGTGGATAAATAATCCACCTAACTTTAACCAATTGGTCTAGGAAGGTTCGTGAGAGAACCAGTTCTACCACGGTGGCTTGCCTCTATTGCTTGTAATTAGGGTTCTTAAAAAAGTAAAGCATCCGCACATACAAAGCCTCAGCTGCCTATAAAATAATTTTGAGCTCCACGGCCTTCTTCCTAGTACTTTTATTATAACCTATTTCCTTATATTTAGCAAGGTTTTATAAGTTAAGATAACTATATATGATGGCTATGATACCACAAATAATTAATGTGAAACCACCAAGTACCATGATACTATCCTTACCATTGCCCATAAAACGTGAATTTGCAACATAAGGTAATAACAACGCAATGACACCAATACATGTCAATGAAACAAATAAGCCAAAATGATCTAAAAAATATGGTTGGTTCTTATCAGAAATTGCAAAATATAAAAACATAATTCCTACAAATACTGATATAGCCATTAATACGCCTATAATAATTTGAATTATTAATTTAGTCTTTTTTGAAATTAACATATCACTAAACCTCACTGCTTGTGATTATAACATATTATATTTTTAAATAAAAGAAAAAATACTTAGTTTTTGGACTAAGTATTTAGATTATTAAATTAATAATTTAATTCTTCTTTTAAAAGCTTTAATCTTTCTTTAGCATTATTAGAATCTTTATTGTCTTGATAATAATCGTATCTATCATTTAAATATTTAATATATTTCTTTACGAATTCAATCCATTTAAAGGCTTCTTCTTTTGTATATGTATCATATTTTTCAATAGATTCACCATTTGAAAGGTGAAGGCTATGTCTTAAGCCACGATACTGTGTATATAATTCACTATTTTTACTGCCACTAGTTATACCGCTTATTACAGATGTAGCACTACGACAGATTTTATCAGTTACCTTGCTGTATTTTTTTCTATTGATACCTAATAATTTAGCGCCTAAATCAAATTCAATTGCCTCTACAACACTAATCATATCAAGTACTATATCTCTATAGATTGATTTTTCAATATGTGATGGAAGTTTAGGCTCTGATGTTTCAATCAAACTTTTATAAAATTCCATTTCAGATATAGATATTGCAATATTTTCTTTAACGCTTGAAGTTGCACATAATTTATCTAAATTAAAATCTTTTATAACATTTTTAATGTTATATAATTCAACATTATATTTATATTCTGCCATAAAAAAACCTCGCTTTATCAATCCTAAATTAATTATATCTTAAAAAATAAAAAAAATGAACAATTATATAAAATAATCATTCATTTAATTTAAATATTAAATTACTTTAATAATTCAATGATGTCTGCCTTCTTAGAACCAGAAGGAATCTTAACACCTTTTGAAGCTGCGATTTCTTTTAATTCAGCAACTGTCTTTGAAGATAAATCTTCAACCTTAGCAGCCTTTGGAGCAGCCTTCTTTTCAGCCTTTGGAGCTTCAGCCTTAACTTCAGCCTTAGCAGCCTTTGGAGCAGCCTTAACTGTAGCCTTCTTAGCAGCTGGCTTTGCGTTAGCCTTGTTTTCAGCCTTCTTAGCCTTAGATTCAGTCTTTAAGAATACTGTTTCTTCAGCTACCTTAGCCTTAGGATTAGCTAAACCCTTCTTAGCAACTTCGCATAAGCTTTTAAAACCTTCAGCATCATTTACAGCTAATTCAGCTAACATCTTTCTGTTAATTACTACATCAGCTTGTGCTAAACCATTAATGAATTGGTTATATTTTAAACCATTTAATTGACAAGCAGCATTGATTCTTTGAATCCATAATTTTCTGAATTCTCTTTTGCGTTGCTTTCTATCTCTGAATGCGTATTGTAATGAACGCATTACTTGTTCATGTGCAGTCTTGTATAAAGTATGCTTAGAACCATAATAACCCTTAGCTAACTTTAATACAGCTTTACGTCTTCTTCTTGTTGTGTATCCACCTTTTACTCTTGGCATGATCTAATTCCTCCTCTAATTACTTTAAGTTAGAGATTAATTGCTTAATTCTCTTCTCGTCAGTTGAATGTACTAATCCACTCTTAGCTAAATGCTTGTTTTCCTTATGAGTTTTGTTAGTCTTTAAGTGGCCTGTATAGGCATGACCACGCTTAATTTTACCTGTACCTGTGATTTTGATTCTCTTCTTTAAACCACTATGTGTCTTTTGCTTTGGCATAATATTTTCTCCTTTAATTATCTTTCTTATCTTCTTTTTTAGGTGCAATTACTGCAAATAATGATCTACCTTCAAGCTTAACTTGAGATTCAACAGTTGAAACATCGCTTAAGCTTTCGATAAATTTGTTAACTACTTCAACACCACGATCTTGGTGAACAATCATACGGCCTTTAAATCTAAGAGTAATTTTAACTTTATTACCCTTTTCCATAATTGTTCTAGCTTTTTTAGCTTTTGTTTCAAAATCATGAGTTTCAATAACTGGTGATAATTGTATTTCTTGTACTACAACTATCTTTTGATTTTTCTTCATTTCCTTTAGTTTCTTTTGTTGTTGGAAACGGAATTTTGAATAATCCATTAATTTTGCAACTGCAGGGTTAGCATCAGGTGAAACTAATACTAAATCAAGCCCACGTTCTTCAGCAGCTTGTAAAGCCTTACCACGTGTAAGAACACCAAGCTTTTCTCCAGTTTCAGTTATAACTAGCATTTCCTTACAACGAATAGCATCATTGATGATTGCTTCGTCTTTCTTTTGCTTATTGATACTAAGCACCTCCTAAAAATCTAAAATAAAAAGAGGACATAAATGCCCTCTTACAATATCAAAAATAATTTCATATTAATTATCAATGTGACATTTTGCCTACCAACATAATAAGTCAATCAGGCGAGAAAAGGCATTTCTTCTTTCCACGTATTTATTTTAACCATTAGTATTTTACACTATGATATAAGTAATGTCAACAATTATTTTCATTTTGTTTCATTAAAAATATCAATTCCTAATGTCCTTATAATTATATAATGTTATATACAAAAAAGTAAATATAAAAATCCATGTTATAGAGATAAAACTAGCATTTAAAATTGGCAATTCATCTTCTTCCTTTAATATGGGAATCAATAGCTCAAATATACTACTAGAATTTGGTATCATCAACGACATCAATCTTATTACTATTGTTATAAATAAAGATACCATAGGTATAAATATAGATGGTACTAATACAAGTAACATCGCCTCAAACCCAACCTCAAATAAAATAATAATAAGTAGATATAATACTATTAATAGGTCCTTAGGCTTCATTACATAGAATCTATATTTTATATTAGGTATCAAATATAAAACAAATGATTCGAATAATATTAACGCAAATATTATTAATAAAAGGACTACAATTTTAACTATACATAAATCCTTCCTTTTGACATATGATAGAAACAATATATCAAATGAACTAGACAAATGAATTATTATAATAACTAAGGTAGTTA
>JAILIY010000115.1 GCA_024695025.1 Acholeplasmatales bacterium | reverse complement strand
GATCATTTTAATTATTGTAAGTTTATATTTTATAATTCATGGAACAATTAAAATAATGTATTTTTTGGAAAAATATGACAATTATATCAATAATAAAACTACAGTAAAAAAACCAGATAATAAAGTAGTAAAAATCTACTTAATAATGATGATTGTTTTTCAAGTATTATCTGTCCTTACAGGATGGTTCATTTATAAGATTAAAACATTTTCTAAGAATGTTGTAATAATTGATAATACAAATTCTAAAGAAAAAAAATTAGTTGATAATAAAGACTTTTTAATTGACGAATTTGAAGATAATAAATCATGTTTTGATAAAGAACCAATCGAAGATGAAAAAGAGCCTGAAAAAGTAAAAAATAATACGATAGAAGAAGTAGAAGAAGTAAAAAAACGCGATTAATTCGCGTTTTTCTTATTTCTATTCAACAATTTTAATAGTTATTGGCTTAGATGCACCATTACCTGCTTCATCATAAGCTTGAACAGTTAATGAATAGGATGTACCTATTTTTTCTTTGTTTTCTTTGTTTGCATTAAAACCATCAATAGTATTACCATCAACTACTTTAAGTACTATTTTATCACTTTCAGTATTGTCGTCTGTTGCTGTTACATATTTTAAAATATCAGCATCAGTTAAAGGGCTTGAAACATGAGATTCAAATGCTATAACACTCATTTGAATTTCTGGTATTACTATATCATTAACTTCAACATTTATTTCTTGAAGTTCACCATACATATTTACTTTAATAACATAGTTACCTAATACATTATAATTAGCTTCATAATCTGCCTTATCAACAATTATTATATCCTTTAAGACAGTGTCTAATAAATATTTCTTTTGACCTTCTGTATTACCAACTACGTAATCTCTTTTAACAATTTTGATGTCTTCAACATCCTTTTTAACTGAATGGCTATCATCACAAGCTGTCAATAATAAGCCAAATGCTAAAAGAGGAATTAAGAATCTTTTTTTCATGTTAGATTCCTCCTAAAAACTATACTTAAATTATACCTTTATAATACTAATTTTGTCAATTAATACAAAAAATTTATAAAAAATAAAAAAATTATGTAAAAACGCTTGCATAATTTTATTTTATGCTTTATAATAACAGTAAGTAAACATAGATATTACTTTTTGTGAAAGGATGATTGAAAATGACAGATTTATTAAGCTATATTAAGAGTACCTACAAAGAGGGCGAACCAATACTACTTAAGGATTTAAAAACATTAGATTTAAGCTATGACAATTTAAGACAAAAGCTTAAAAAATTAACTGACACAAATTTAATAGAACGTGCCACAGATGGAATTTATTATTATGGCAATAAGCCATCAGTTGAAGAAGTAACAAAGAAAAGATTTATTACAAGAAACAATGCAGTTTTTGGTTACTACATTAAAAACTCACTTCTATCTAGACTTGGTTTTGATATTGCAAGTGAATGTGATGAAATAATCACAAATGAATTTGGCGCTATCGTTCGTGATATCGATGTTTTAGGTGAAAAGGTTAGAGTAAGAAGAAGTAAGATTCAAATTGATAAGAATAATTTTTATGTATTACAACTTCTAGATCTAATTAAAGATTTAAGTGATTATGAGCTTGATCAAGATAAGCTAAATGAATCTTTAAAATCTTATGTTACAGAATATAAAATTACTAAGGATGACATCGATAGATATATCTGTTATTACCCTTATGTAACATTTAGAAATTATTACAAATATAATATAGAAAATATATTAAATTAATTATGTAGAATCGTTGTATTCTCACATCAAAAATGATATAATAAATATATATAAATATATATTTAAAAATAATATATATTGGAGGAGCAAAATGAGTGATTTCGAATGTATTTTAGCTAATGTAGATGCGACTATGAAAATGGAAGGCATGCCATTAACTGATGAAGATAAAAACAGAATATTAGACTGCTTAAGTGGCAGAACTACTTTCGATAATGAGGTTAAAAAAATTTTAGAAAAATATATTAATAATTAAGAGGAATTCATATGCAGCAAAGTGTAGATAACTACTATGAATGGGAAAATGACAATTATTATTGTTACCCACATTCAAATGTATTAAAGAATAAATTTAATATTCATAGTGAAGAAGAGCTTAAAAATATTGAGCGTCAGGTTACTGCTGTCCGTGCTGCACAAATTTTAAGAAATCCTGTCAAAGGCAATTTTGATGAAAAGCACTTGAAGGAGATTCATAAAAATTTATTCCAAGATATTTATTATTGGGCAGGAGAATTTAGAAAAGTAAATATATCAAAAGGTAATCCTTTCTGTTTATTTGAATATGTACCTGATCAATTAAATAAATTATTTACTGAATTAAAAAATGAAAACTATCTAGCATTTTTGGATAAAGAAGCTTTAGCAAATCGCCTATCATATTATTTAGGTGAATTAAATGCTATTCATCCTTTTAGAGAAGGTAATGGTAGAACTCAAAGGATATTCATAATGGAATTAGCTCAAAAAAATGGTTATATTTTGGATATGTCCAAGGTAAAACAATCTGATATGCTTTATGCATCAATTCAATCATTTGATTTAAATTATGGTCCTATGACAAAAATAATAAGAGATTCATTAAGAAAAAGATAATGAATCTCTTTTTTTGTTGACATATTTTATAATTAATTATAAAATTATTTTAGCGTTGATATGGAGGAGTAATCTTTAATCAATTTTAAAGAGAGAATAAGTTTGGTGAAATTATTCAATTGATAAGGTGAAGGTAGCCATGGAGCTGGCAGAAGAATTTAAGTAGAACTGCCCGTATATCTTGCGTTAAAAGAAAAATTGAGGGCTATATATTTTTAGTAATATATAGAACTAAGGTGGTACCGCGATCAATCGTCCTTAGAAATTTATTTCTAGGGGCTTTTTTTATGAGATTAAATGGAGAAAGAATCATTATAAGAGATTTACATTTAAATGATTTAGAAGACTATTTTGAATATGTCTCAGATGAAAATGTAGGTCCAAGTGCCGGTTGGAAACCAGTTAAAAGTCTTGATATCTGTAAACGTGTCTTATCAGGCAATATGTTATCTAAAGAAATGTTTGCCATAGAATTAAAAGAAGAGAAAAAATTAATTGGTACTATTTCAATTTATGACAACTGTATAAGAAAATATAAATATGTTAAGCAGCTTGGCTTCTCACTTAATTCTAAATATTGGAATAAAGGATATATGAGTGAGGCAGTAAAGCTTATTATAATGTATTTATTTGAATATACAGATACAGTCGTCATCGAGTGCGGACATCATTCAGACAATTATAGATCTAAGCGAGTCATCGAAAAATGTGGATTCAATTATGATGGTAGATTATGTAAATATAAGCTTTTATATGATGGAAGATTAATTGATGCAGATTTTTATTCAATTACAAAAGAAGATTATGAAAGAAGGAAAAGATATGAATAAACAATTAAAACCTAAATATGACTTTAAAGAAGTTGAAAATGGTAAATATGAATTTTGGTTAAAGGGTGGTTTTTTTGAAGCAGGAGATAAAGAAAAAGAACCATTCACTATAGTTATTCCACCACCTAATGTAACTGGTAAATTACATTTAGGTCACTCATGGGATACAACACTACAAGATATCATCATCCGTCGTAAGAGAATGCAAGGATATGATGCACTATGGCTTCCTGGTATGGACCATGCAGGTATCGCAACTCAAGCAAAGGTTGATGCTAAACTTAAAGAGAAAGGTATCTCACGTTATGATTTAGGACGTGAAAAATTCTTAGAAGAAGCTTGGAAGTGGAAAGCTGAATACGCAAAGATTATAAGAAGCCAATGGGCTGCCTTAGGTTTATCTGTTGATTATACAAAAGAAAGATTTACACT
>JAILIY010000094.1 GCA_024695025.1 Acholeplasmatales bacterium | reverse complement strand
ATTACAGATGCCAACATCAATGCTATAGCTGTTACAAAAGAAAATGATTATAAGATGGTCACTGATCTATGTGCATCATTAATCATGAGTAATATCTTATCTGATAAGATTATCAAAAATGAAATGGTAATTGTTAACAGTACATATGCGCAAGAAGGAACTGATTATAGAACATCAGCTACATTCTATGTAATTGAAAATTCTGAATTAGAAGCATTCTTAAAATCAGTTGCTGACTTAGAATTAGGTCCAGTTGGAAGTATTACTGAAGATTCAGTTAATAATATCACATTAAGTGAAGCAGTTGCTAAATCAATTACTGATTCTGAAATCATGAACGATGTAGCCGCAAAAGATGTTATTTCTAATGAATCAGTTGTCATAACAATTGATGTTTATGAAACATTCACAAAGATTAGTTACAATACTAACGCTTATGAAACAAGTGCTGCTAGTACAATTACAAATGAAGAATTATACTTATTCTTAATTGCTGCTAATAAAGGATTAAATATCACAAATATTAGCGAAGTAAATGAAGAAAACATAACTATTCCAGATACTGTTGATGATAATTTAACAAATAGTGATATTATGTGTGCTACAATTTCAAGTAAGATTAAGTGTGATGATAAATATGTATTTGTACAAGATGATATAACATATATCGACAAAACAAGATACGATAAGGATAACAATAATATCAACGTTGTATCTGAACAAGAAATCCAAGACTTTATCAATGGTTCTAACGCACTAGACCCAGAAGATCACGAAAAGGATTATAATACTACAATTAGTATTTCAACATTAAAACAAGCACAAACAGATAATGTTTTAGGTGATATCACAATTTCTAATATTTTAAGAATTCAAATTAGTGACGTTTTAACTCAAGAAACATATGCTCCATATGTTACAGAGACACCTGAATATATTAATGCTATTAGAATAGTTTCTATAGATGGTGAACAAAATTATAAAGAAGGTACTCAACCAATCTTTAGTGTAACTCAAATTGATACAATCGTAAGTGCTTTACCAAGTACATAAAAATAAAGGCTTTAGGTTTAAACCTAAGGCCTTTTTTGTGCAAAAAAAATACTAAGATTAAAATCTTAGTCATAATTAAAACATGGGGCGCATAACAGGGATCGAACCTGCGAATAATGGAGCCACAATCCACCGTGTTAACCACTTCACCATATGCGCCATATATATTACACTTACGTGCAATTAGTATTATACTAGAAAATAAATTTTTGTCAATTATAATTTTGTTCTTATTGAAATCTTTTCAATATATGGTAAAATTGTAATGATATTTTTTAAAAGGGGCAATGTTTAAATGTTAAAATCAGTATTAAAAATGGTTTATATCACATTTGGAGCTGTAATGTGCTTTATTATTTATTCTTTATCTTACAGTACAAATGTTCAAAATAAAATAATTTCAACTGTCGGTGAATGTGTCGATTCAGAAGATAGATTAGATGTTGCGAAAGTATTCTCAATGCCAAAGCTTCCAGTAGATGGTAAGGCTTTATATAGCCAAAAGATGGACGGAGTAGGAGAAGTAGTAATTTATAATACTGTTTCTGAATTTTCAATTACAACTTATGAAAATAAAGGTACTGAAGAAAAGGCAGATTGGGATTCTACAACAGAAACATATTATGAAAATATGTACTACATGTTCATATTTAATCCTGAATTCACTTATACTTCAGGAGGAGATAAGAATTATTCTGGTATAAGATTTTATATGGATGATGAAAAATATTTGGATTATCACTTCATTATATCAAATGAAGAAGGCGAAGATAATTATGATGAATATATAAAGCATCCTCAAAATAAATATGAAGCTGTTTATAATAGTAAAAAGAATTTGATAAAGAATTATTCTAGATATGGTTTGATTTTTGTTCCATTCACTGAAACATTAATTGAAGAAACAACAACTAAGTTGGGCTGTGAAAAGATATCTAAGGTATCAATTATCAGCAATGATATAAATACTAATTTAGCTAAGGTTGCTGGTTCAATTGAGATGGATTTTGATTTCAGTCAACAATTCTACACTGATGTAAAGCCATATGTTGAAAATAAAAATATATACGAAAATGCTGAAAATAAGGATGCTAAAAACTCTGCTAAAGAATTTATAGATTCATTTGATATTACAACTATTAATCAAGATTATGTTTATGGATTTTCAAATAGTAAATTTTATTCTAAATCATTAGTTTGGAACGCTATTGGTATAGTTGCTTTATTTATTGTTGTGTTAATTTTAGTATATATCTTAATCTTCCATTTTGCCTTTATTAAGGGTATCATCTTTAGACAACCTAAACCTAAACAAAGATACGTTCCAAATAAGGTTGGCCCTAAAAATGATGGTAGAGTAGATGTAAATATTAAACCTGAAAAACAAATATCTTCAGCTCACACAAAGAGAAAGAGCGAGGCTATTGACGCTAAGGTTGAACCTGTAAAAGAAAATGATAACAAGTTAGAGGCTAAAGAAGAAAATGTAGATTCTAATTCAAAGGAGAATGATACAGATGGAAAAAATTAGAAAGGCTGTAATTCCAGCTGCTGGTTTTGGAACAAGATTCTTACCATTTACTAAATCTACACCTAAAGAAATGCTTCCAATTATCGACAGACCAACTATAGAATACATAGTTCGTGAAGCTATGGAATCAGGAATTGATGAGTTTTTAATCATTATTAATGAATCTAAAGAATCAATTAGAACACATTTTGGAAACAACGTTCAATTAGAAAAATTCTTAGAAGAAAAACATAAAAAAGAAGAATTAGATTTAATTAAAGAATTACCTAATAAAATAAAAGTTGAATTTACATATCAATATCAACAATTAGGTTTAGGACATGCTGTATTATGTGCCGAGGAATTCTCAAATGGAAAACCATTTGCTTTGTTACTTGGTGATGATGTATATGTTGGAAATAATAATGTTCCTGCAACTTTACAATGCATCAATGCTTACAATGAGACAGGCTCAACTATTTTAGGTACACTTAAGGTAAGAGATGAAGATGTATCTAAATATGGTATTTGCGAGCCATTTGATATGAATTGTAAAGACAGACTTGTAAAACTAAAAAGTGTTGTAGAAAAGCCAAGCTTAGATAAGGCTCCATCTAATTTAGCTATAGGTGGAAGATATATCTTACTTCCTTCAATTTTTAAATATTTAAAGACACAAGAAAGAGGTAAGGGTGGAGAAATTCAACTTACAGATTCTATTTTAAGATCTATGGCTGAAACTTCTGCTTATTCTTATGAAATTGATGGTAGAAGATATGATTTAGGCTCTAAAAGAGGCTTTTTAGAGGCTACTGTTGATTTTGCACTTGACCGCGATGATTTAAAAGATGATATGATTAAAATCATCAAGGATAGAGCATCAAAAATTTAATACATATTAAAAAATAATAAATTACCTTCAATTTAATATTGAAGGTTTTATTTAACATTGAAGGTTTTATTTTTATAAAATGATGTATAATTTAAATTGAGGAATAATAAATTTAAAAAAATTAATTAATTGTATAAAATCATATTGACAAATGATAATTAATTGTATAAAATTAAATTGTAAACAAGAGGTGATAGTATGTATGATGTTGCTATTATAGGTTCAGGACCAGCAGGACTTGAAGCTGCACTAACTTTAAAAAATAGAGATAAGTCATTTATTATATTCGGAAGTAATAAATTAAGTGAGAAAGTTTATAAGGCTCATGAGGTTAGAAACTATTTAGGTCTTCCAAATATAAAAGGTGAAGATTTTATGAATGCTTTTTTAAATCATATCAAGGTAATGGATATAAATATTACAGATGATCATATTAAACAAATATATGATTTAGGTACCCACTTTGCTTTACAAGGTGAGAAGTCAACTGATTTTTACGAAGCTAAAGCTATTATTATCGCCACTGGTGTAAGTGTAAACAAGCCATTTGTTGGTGAAAATGAATTTTTAGGTAGAGGAGTATCATATTGTGCAACTTGTGATGCGCCACTATATAAAAATAAAAGAATTGGTGTTATTATAGATAGTGAGGATGAATATGCTGAAGTTGAATTCTTATCTACAGTTGCCTCTCACATTGATTTATTCCCACTATATGATTTTAACAAAGCTTTAGATTCTAAAATAGAAATACATAATGAAAAAATAATTTCTTTAAATGGTACTAAATTTTTAGAATCAATAAAGACAGAAAATAATGAATTTAAGGTTGATGGAGTATTTGTATTACGTAAAAGTGTCCCAATGACATATTTGATTAGTGGTATTGAAATGGATAATAACCACATTAAAGTAGATAGAAATATGAAGACAAACTTAAAAGGCGTATTTGCGGCAGGAGATATCACAGGTGCCCCATATCAATATATAAAGGCAGCTGGTGAAGGAAATGTAGCCGCTCACTCAGTAGTTAATTATTTAAGAGAGGAGAAATAATATGAAGACATTAAATAATTTAAATGAAATTAAGGGAGTTGCGTTAATTGATTTTAACGCTACATGGTGTGGCCCTTGTAGAATGTTACACCCAGTATTAGAAAAATTATCAGGTGAAATTAACGACGTTGAATTTTTTGAAGTAGACGTTGATGACAACGGTGAACTTGCAATGAAATTTGGTGTAACTAATATTCCATGCTTAGTTATGGTAAAAGACGGTAAAGAAATTAGTCGTTCTGTTGGTTATAAGCCAGAAGCTCAAATCAAGGCATTTATCAATAATTCTAAGTAATTAAAAAAATGAGAATTCATCAATTTGAATTCTCATTTATTATTTTATTTATAATTTCTAAACCATTTTTAATATTGTTAGTATTAATTGCTGTATATCCTAATATTACAATATTAGATTCTTTGTGATATATATCATAATCACTTAATAAATCTATATCAAAATCTAATTTTTTAAGTTTAGATACAATTTCTTTTGCATTATTAA
>JAILIY010000099.1 GCA_024695025.1 Acholeplasmatales bacterium | reverse complement strand
AGTTAAAAATGATAATGAAATATTAAATATTAAATCTAATGAAATTGATATAAAAAATGCAATAAAAAAATAGAGAGTTATATTATGGATGAATATAAGGAACTACATTATTTAATATTAAAATTAGAAAATAATAATAATGCAAATAAAGATAATATTATTATTTTTAATAAAAAAGTGAAACATAAAATGTCTCACTTAAATAAGTATTGAATAATAAAAAAATATTGATTATAATAAAAATACAGGAAGCCTATTCAACAGGCTACTCCTGTAAAAATTCATGATTTATACAAGAGAAAGCACCGTTGGCGCGGTGTTTTTTTCTTTCTCTTGCATAAAGACATTACTTTCTCTTAGAGATTATAATGCCA
Source organism: Acholeplasmatales bacterium (assembly GCA_024695025.1). Lineage (GTDB taxonomy): Bacteria > Bacillota_I > Bacilli_A > Acholeplasmatales > Anaeroplasmataceae > Anaeroplasma. Next base: position 6,555 of record JAILIY010000099.1, on the reverse strand, counting down.
AAAAGATTTATAACTGCTGTAATTAAATAAATTATAGCTAATGCTAAATCATGCATGATAAAAAGCCCCAATCTACACATAAGTAGATGGAGCGTATGATTGTTCATAGCTATCATCCCCTTTATGTGAAAACTCGGAGTAGCACCGTCAATAGACTTCCCAACAATATTATATCATTTTTAATTATATATTTATATATAATTAAGTTGAGATATTATTGATGAAAATCTCATATTAACATCATATTTTTTTTGATTTTTTATAAAATATAAGATATTATAAATATTGTGTTTTAAAAGGAGAATTATATGAGAAATAAAAAAATAATATCTGCATTGGCAGTTACTACAGCATTTTTAGCTTTAGCATCTTGTGGAAAGAAGAAAGAAGATTCAAAAGAAAATACAAGCATTGTTGTTTCATCAGAAGATGTATCTACATCAACTTCAACTAGTACAAGTACATCAACAAACACAAGTACATCAACTAATACTAATACATCAACATCTACATCAACATTAACTCAGACTTTAACAGTTCCATCTATGAATACATATAAAGTAGATAAAGATACTTTTGATTCATATTTTTGTGTTGATTCAATTGCTGATTTATCTAATCTTAATTATAAAGTAGAATTTGAATATAATTATGATAATTTTTTCAAATCTGGTTATGTTGAAATTGATGGTACATCAGTAGTTGAGGATATTAATACTAATGGTAATGAACGTAAATTTTTGTATTATGATTTTAAACTTAATAAGCAAGATTCTAGTTATTTAAATTTTACAGAAAAAGCTTTTTCTAATAATCAGTGGCAAGATGCAACTCCAAATCCTATACTTTTTAATAATTTTATATCTAGCTATTTATGTTTGGAAAATTTTAGATATACTGATTTTACTTTCAACAGTGAAACAAGATGTTATGAAGCAGATAGAATAACTGCTTCTAATAATACTTATAAGAATGTTTCAATTAGCTTTGATGATAATAAAATAACTTCATTTTCTGCTAAATTTACAACTGGATCTTCGACAATAGAAGGTGAAATTTCTTATACATATTCAAATGTTGGTAAAACATCTATAGAAAATCCATTTTTAGATAAATAGTAAAAAAGTGAAATGATTGATGTCATTTCACTTTTCTTCTTTATTGACTTTAATTTTTATATAACCTACACAAAACAAAATCATACTTAATAGAAGAAGTATAGGTCCAATTACCATGTATATAGAAAAACCTAAATTTTTATATACTTCATAAAAACCATATGATGTTAAAAATAATGATGATAATATAGATATTATTGAAATAATAATTATAATAATACCTAATTTTACTTGCTTATTCATTATCTTTTTCTTCCAAGACCAACTTTATTATAAACCTTAGTTAATTTCTTTCTTGCTAAGAAAGAAGCATAATCACGTCCTTCATCAAGGACTTGATCTAATTCTTTAGAATTAATTAGTTCATTATATCTATCTTGAATTGGCTTTATTTCAGAAATTACAGCTTCAATTACATCTTCCTTAAATGCTTGATAATTTTTACCTTCATATTCTTTTTCAAGAGTCTTAATATCTTTACCTTTAATTACAGATAAGATAGTTAATAAATTAGATACACCAGGCTTATTTTCTACATCATATCTAATTGTACCTTCTGAATCTGTAACAGCTGATTTGATTTTATTTTTAATTACATTAATATCATCAAGTAATGCTACATATCCTTTAGGATTAGGATCTGATTTACTCATCTTTTTAGTAGGATCTTGTAAAGACATTATTTTCGCACCATCTTTTGAAATAAATGGTTCTGGAATAATAAATGTTTCACCATATTTGTTATTAAATCTTTCAGCTAAATTTCTTGTAAGCTCAAGATGTTGTTTTTGATCTTGACCTACAGGAACTACATCTGCATCATAAAGTAAAATATCTGCAGCCATTAATGATGGATATGTAAGAAGACCTACTGATACACCTTCAGTTTGTTTAGCTTTTTTATCCTTAAATTGAGTCATTCTTTCAAGCTCACCAATGTAGCCGTTACATTCAAGAACCCATGCAAGCTCTGCATGCTCATGAACCTCTGATTGAATGAAGATGTGTACCTTTTTAGGATCAAGTCCACAAGCTAGATAAAGTGCAACTAAAGAACGAATATTGGCTCTTAATTTAGTTTTATCCTGAGGTACTGTAATTGCATGCATATCTGCAACAAAAACTAAAAAATCAGTAAAATCTTTATTATCTTGCAATTTAACAAAATTTCTAATTGCGCCTATATAATTTCCAAGTGTAATATTACCACTTGGTTGAATACCTGAAAGAAATCTCATATTATCCCTCCACAAAATTTTCTTATATATTATAAAACAATAATATATTTTTTAAAATATATTTTTAATTTAAAAAATCAGGTTTCCCTGATTTATTTTTTTGGTCTATTATCAAAAGCTCTTTTCGACTTTTTAATTGATTCTTTATAAGGAATATTATGCTTTTCTAAGAAACGATAGAAGTCTTGTTTACCTTGCTCTAGGTCATCTACTTCAAATTCAATTTCATAATCTACATGTCCATAATATTCGCTTCTATCTAGGAATATAGTTCCATTACGATAAGGAGTAGAACAACGATAAGTAGTAAGCTCAGCTTTTAATTTAACATCATATGGAAGACCAATGATATCAGCATTAAATCCATTTTCTAATAATTCTTGAGCTTTTTCTTTTGTAAGAAGAATATGAGTTTCATCATTTCCTGATTCACCTCTTGTCTTCTTAGTTAATTTGAAATTGTTTCCTTTTTCTCTGATTCTTAAAACAATCATATCTTTTAACAATTTCTCATCGTCAGTATCAAAATAATGATTAATTTGTTTAAAAATATTGTTTTCTAGTCCAAATTCCTTTAGTAAAGAATTATAATTGTCTTCACTTATAAAAGACTTGAACTCAATTTCTTTATTTAAATACATCTAATCCCTCCAACTACACCAAATTGATATAAAATCAATTTAATTTATTATACTAAAATTTATAGAATAAAATCAAGTACTATGATAAAATAACAAACAAAGGAGGAGTGTTATGACATATACTACTATTACAAGAGATAAAGATAAATCTTTAGAAATAATTAATTACATTAAATCTAAATTAACTATCAAAGAAGATGAAGCTAATCCTGATTATGTTATTGCGGTAGGTGGAGATGGTACAATTATTAATGCTGTACATAAATATCCTTCATCAATAATATTTGGTATTCATACAGGTCATTTAGGCTTTTATGCTAATTATGATCAAAATGATGTTGATATATTAATAAATGATATTAACAACAATGAATTTAAGACTATATCATTAGGTGTTGTATGTGCATCATTTAATAATAATGGTAAAGAGGTTTATGATTATGCTTTAAATGAAGTAACATTAGTTTCTCCTTTAAGAACATTAATATTAAATGTTTCGATAGATAATGAATTTTTAGAAAGATATCGTGGAACAGGTATTTGTGTATCTACACCTACAGGTTCAACTGCATATAATAAAAGCTTACATGGAAGTGTAATTGATGATAGATTAGAAGTAATGCAGTTAACTGAAATGGCAAGCATTAATTCAACATCATATCGTACATTATCATCATCTATTTTACTTTCAAAGGATAGAACAATATCATTAACAGATATTTCAAAGGGAAAGAAGTTTATTACAATTGATAATATCTTTTATGAAGTAGATGAAATATCTAAATTGGATATTAAATTTGAGCCTAATAAAATTAAAATGGCTTACCATAATAAGAATAGTTTTATTGATAGAATATCAAGAACATTCCTCATTTCAAAAGAATAGAATTAGTAAAACGTTTACATAATATATAGTTATACTATATTTTATTGAATAATGGTTTTTATAGTGATAAAATTTGAAATGTAGTAAAAATACAATCGTTAATTTTAGGAGGATATTTAGAATGGCTGTTAAAGTCGCAATTAATGGTTTTGGACGTATTGGACGTCTTGCATTCAGACAAATGTTTGATGCTGAAGGTTATCAAGTTGTTGCAATCAATGATTTGACTGCACCTGCAATGCTTGCAAATCTTTTAAAGTATGACACTGCACAAGGTGGCTACTGTGGAAAGATCGGTGAAAATGTTCACACTGTTGAAGCTGGTGAAGACAATATCGTTGTTGATGGAAAGAAAATTACTATTTATGCTGAACCAGATGCTTCAAAGCTTCCTTGGGGTGAGCTTGATGTAGATGTAGTATTAGAATGTACTGGTTTCTACACAAAGAAAGATAAAGCTATGGCTCATATTCAAGCTGGTGCTAAGAAGGTTGTTATTTCAGCTCCTGCTGGAAATGATTTACCTACAATCGTATTCGGTGTTAATGAAAAGACATTAACTAAAGATGACCAAGTTATTTCAGCTGCATCTTGTACAACTAACTGTCTTGCACCTATGGCACAAGCATTAAATGAATTTGCACCTGTACAATCTGGTATCATGTCAACAATTCATGCTTATACTGGTGACCAAATGATCCTTGATGGACCACATAGAAAGGGCGACCTTCGTCGTGCTAGAGCTGGTGCTGCAAACATCGTTCCAGCTGCAACTGGTGCTGCAAAGGCAATCGGTCTTGTTATTCCTGAATTAAAAGGTAAATTAATTGGTTCTGCACAAAGAGTTCCAGTTCCTACAGGATCTACAACTATCTTAACTGCAGTTATCAAGACTAATAAAGAAGTTACTCCAGAAGCAATCAATGCTGCAATGAAGGCTAAAGCTAACCAATCATTCGGCTACAATGAAGATCCAATCGTTTCTTCAGATGTAATCGGTATGCGTTATGGTTCATTATTTGATGCAACTCAAACTTTAGTTACTCCAATCTCAGCTGATACTTATCAAGTTCAAGTTGTTTCTTGGTATGACAACGAAAATTCATATACTAGCCAAATGGTTCGTACTATTAAATATTTCGCTGAAATTAAGTAATTTAGGATTAAATAATATGAGGGTTCGGTTTCCGAACCCTTTATTTTTCAAAGGTGATTTATGAAATGGAAAGATTTTATAGATAATGAAAAAAATAAAGAATATTATCAATTTTTACATAAAAATGTAGAAGAAGAATATAACAAATATTTATGTCATCCAGATTTTAATAATATATATAACGCATTCAAATATACTCCTTTAGATGATGTAAAAGTTGTTATATTAGGTCAAGATCCATATCATGAGCCAGGTCAAGCACATGGACTTGCGTTTTCTGTATTATGTGAAAAGCTTCCACCATCTTTAATAAATATTTATAAAGAAATGGAAACAGATCTTGGTGTTAAAATAAATCAAGACGGTAATTTAGAATATTTAGCAAGACAAGGAGTCCTACTTTTAAATACAACATTAACTGTAAGAGATGGCTTAGCATTTTCACATAAGGATTATGGTTGGGATATTTTTACAGATAATGTCATTAAATTATTAAATGAAATTAATCGACCAATAGTCTTCATCTTATGGGGTAGTCCAGCTCAAAAAAAGTGTAGATTTTTAAATAATCCAAATCATTTCATAATTAAATCAGCACATCCATCACCTTTATCTGCATATCGTGGATTTTTTGGATCAAAGCCATTTTCTAGATGCAATAATTTTTTAAAATCTAAAAATATAAAAGAAATAAAATGGTATAAATAAAAGGAATTATTATTATGTTAAAGACAAAACAAAAGGTATATTTAAGAAGCCTAGCAATGAAAGAAAAAGCTAAATTTCAAATTGGCAAAAATGGCCTAGATGAAAATTTATTCATCGATGTTTATTCGTATTTATTAAAACATGAAATTGTTAAAATTTCTGTTTTAGAAACATGTGATTGTGAAAAAGAAGACATTATTAATTTCTTTACAAGAGAAATAGATGGTGTAGAAATTGAATTTATTCAGCATATAGGAAGAGTATATATATTTTATATGCCTTCTAAAAAAGCTAAAAATCCAATTGAATTACCTAAAAAATAAAATAGAGGAGAGTTATTTATGGCGTTTGGTGCAAAAATCAGATTGAAATTAGATGATGGATCAATTGTATGGATTAATCCACAACAAATATTAAAAATGGTTAAGGATACTCAAGGACAATATTATATTGTTTTAGTAAATGGTGAAAAATATTATATTAGCCATGGTATTGCAAGTGATATAGAAAATTATTTTGAATAATATAAAAGGAGGGTTATATGTTTGACGATTTAGATATTAAACAAAAAGAAGTAAATTTAGAAGATTATTTAAATAAAAGATTTTATGATGATATTTTAAAATCTAATTTTTTAAATGATTTAAATGAAATGATTACAGTTCAAGGTGCAATTAATATTGATGTAGATGATATTAAACAAATATCAAATAGCTTATTAGTTGCACCTTGAACTGTAATCATTTCATTTAAATCATTTAAAAAATTAGATTTTAAAATATCATCATAAAATCTTTTATTTAAATAA
>JAILIY010000013.1 GCA_024695025.1 Acholeplasmatales bacterium | reverse complement strand
CAAAAAACACTACCCTTAAATGAAGTTTAATGATATAATTATGTTGAACGAGGAGTTGATACTGTGAATTCTAAAATATATCCAAGAGAAAAATATTTATCTAGAATAAGACCATTCTATGATAGTGATATCGTTAAAGTTATTACTGGTATTAGAAGATGTGGAAAATCATGTATATTGAAATCTATAATAAAAGAATTAGTAGATAATGGTAAAGAAGATAGAATAATATATTTACCTTTAGATAAAAGAGGATACAAGCACATTATTACTCCTGAGCAATTAGAAGATAAAATAGAGGAATCTATAAAAGATAATAATCCGTATTATTTGATTATCGATGAAGTTCAAAATGTAAAAGGATTTGAAAAAGTTATATTAGCTTACGAAGAAGAAGGTTATTCTATATTTCTAACAGGTTCTAATTCTTATTTATTAAGTGAAGAAATATCTACAAAGCTTACAGGAAGATATTTACCTTTTGAAACATACCCATTGGATTTTAATGAATATATTGAAATGAAAAAGTATTTTAACAAAGAAATTAAAGATATGATTCAAGAGTTTAATGATTATATAATTTGTGGTGGCTTTCCTAAAACAATTGAATTTGATGATTTGAATTCTAAACAAGTATATACTAAAGGAGTAATTGAAGAAATCTTTAAGAAAGATGTAAAAACTAGAAATAGAATTTCAAATGTAGCTTTATTTGAGAGAATACAATCATACATAATTAATAATTATACAGCACCATTTTCCTTAATAAATTTATATGAAGAGTTAATCAAAAATGGTGTTAAAACTAAACAGACAACTGTAAAAAACTATATTGAGCTAATGAAAAAAGCAAAACTAGTATATGAATGTAATAGATTCGATCTTAAAAGTAAGAAGTCACTTGCTAGAGATCAAAAATATTATTTAGCAGATTTATCATTATATTTTTCAACAAATGTTGATAATAGTTTTAATTATGGTCCATCACTTGAAAATATAGTTTATCTATATCTTGTTAGTAATGGGTACGAAGTTAGTGTTGGAAAAATAGGAAAATTAGAATGTGACTTTATAGTTAGAAAGCCAAATAGGGATTATGCTTATATACAAGTAACATATACTTTATCTGCAGGAGATAAAAAATTGAACGATAAAATAAAAGAAAGAGAATATAAACCATTTAGATCTATTAAAGATGGATATCCACGATACATTATTTCTTTAGATACATTTAGGGACTATCAAGAGGGAGTACATCATATAAATGCAATTGACTTATTTTTAGAGAAAACAGCTATTTAATTATGTGGAGGAAAAGATGATGAAATGTCCAAAATGTAATAGTGATTTAATTGAAAATATTAAATTTGGAAGTAGAGAATATTTATGCCCAAATTGTAATTATGGAGTATCAGCTTTTATTAACGAACCTATTGAAGAAGATGATACAATATATGAGCTATGTATTATTGATGAAGATATAACAATAGATAAAATAAAAGTATTAGCTAAAATTTCAAATTATAATTTTTTAGATGTCAAAAAACTATGTGCTGATCATTCTACAATTTATAGAGATAATGCTAAAGCAATGAAAAATGCTAAGACTGCATTATATGAAGCTAGTATTAAATATACAATTAAACCAGAATTTAAATGGTAATAAAATATCGATAAATAACTTAACTTAGTCACAAATTATTCAATTGATGTTTGTGGATTCCGGTTTAAAAAAGGCCCTATTATTTACAAAAAGTGCGAAAAAGTGCCTTTTATGGTGTCCTGAAGGTGTCCGGAGATTTAAAAAAAAGGCTTTGTTAAGCCATTTTTGCCAATTGATGTGTTTTCTAAGCGTTAATTGTTTGATTATTATAATTGCAAAGAAAAAGATATTAAGCAGGATTTCTCACCCTGCTTTTTATTTTGTCTAAAATGGCATGGTTAAGCCATTTTTTGTCATTTTTAGGTAAAGATGAAAATGAATTAAAAAATTGCTGATTTTTACATTTCGGCCTAGAAAAAACAAAATCTATTTTTTTGTTAAAAAATATTAGCAAACTAGTTGAAAGAGTGCCAAAAAGTGCTATAATTTAATTAGATTGGCACATTGATATATTGAGTGCTAATAAAAAGGAGATAGAAAAATGATTAGACCATTAAATGATAATGTAGTTTTAAAAAAAGAAAAACTTGTTCGTGAAACAGCAAGCGGAATTGTATTAAGTCAAAAGGAAGAAGAACCTGAATATGCAACTGTAGTTGCTGTTTCTGAAGGAAAAAGAAATGAAAAAGGTGAAATTATTCCAATTAATCTTAAAGTAGGAGATAAAGTAGTGTATAAGACTTATAGTCCAACTAAGATTAAAATTGATAATGAAGAATATTTAATATTATCATCAAATGATATATTAGCCGTTATAGAATAGGAGATGGATAAATATGGCCAAGGTTATTAAATTTAATTCAGATGCAAGAAATTCGATGTTAAAAGGAATAGATGAACTTGCGAATACAGTAAAAGTTACATTAGGACCAAAAGGAAGAAATGTTGTTTTAGATAAGGGTTATGGTTCACCACTAATTACAAATGATGGTGTATCAATTGCTAAAGAAATCGAATTTGATGATTCATTTATGAATATGGGTGCTAAATTAATATATGAGGTTGCTAATAATACAAATGATGTTGCTGGTGATGGAACTACAACAGCTACTTTATTAGCTCAATCAATGGTTCATAGCGGATTAAGCGAAGTTGAAAGAGGTGCTAATCCAATGCTTATGAGAGAAGGAATTGATGAGGCAGCTAAGGTTGTAAGTGAAAAATTGTTAAACCATTCTCATAAAGTAGAATCTAGCAATGAGATTGCTAATGTTGCAACTATATCATCAGGTTCAAAAGAAATTGGTGATATTATTGCTAAAGCAATGGAAACTGTTGGAAAAGATGGAGTAATTAATGTTGATGAATCACGTGGTTTTGAAACTTCACTTGAAGTTACAAAAGGAATTAAATATGATAAAGGCTATATTTCACCATATATGGTTGGTGAATTAGATAAAACTAGTATTACAATGGAAGATACAGCAATTTTAGTTACAAACCAAAAAATTTCATCAATTCAAGATATTTTGCCATTGTTAGAAGAAGTTGTTAAGGCAAGAAAACCATTATTTATTATTTGTGAAGATATGGATCAGGAAGCTGTTAATACTATTGTTCTTAATAAATTGCGTGGAACATTCAATGTTGTAGCTACTAAAGCTCCTGGCTTTGGTGATTCTTTAAATGAAACATTATCAGATATTTCATTGATTGTTGGAGCTAAGTTCATTGATAAAAATTTAAATATGGCATTAAAGGATGTCAAAATGGATGATTTAGGTGAAGCTAAAAAGATTATAGTTGAAAAGGATTCAACAACTATTATCGATGGAATTGGTAAAAAAGAAGATATTAATGCTAGAATTGATGAAATTAAAGCTATTGCCTTAAAGGAAAAGTCAAAATATAGAAAAGAAGAATTACAAAAGCGTGCTGCTAAATTAGTAAATGGTGTTGCTTTAATTAAGGTTGGGGCAACAACTGAATCTGAATTGAAAGAAAAGAAATTACGTATTGAGGATGCCCTTAATGCAACAAAGGCTGCTGTATTAGAAGGTATTGTTACAGGTGGTGGATCAGCTTTAGCTGAAATCTATAAAGAAGTTAAACCAATTTTAAAAAGCGATATTACTGATGTACAACGTGGTATGAATGTTGTTATTGATTCTTTAACTGCACCACTTTATCAAATTGCTGAAAATTCTGGTTTTAGTGGTAAAAATATTGTTGAAGAACAATTACAAAAGGAATCAGGTGTTGGTTTTGATGCTAAAACTGGTGTTTGGACTGATATGCATAAATCAGGAATTGTAGATCCAACTAAGGTTACAAGAAGTGCTATTTTAAATGCAGCATCAATTGCTGGTCTATTCTTGACTACTGAAGCTGCTGTTGGTTCTTTAAAAGAAAAAGAAGCTAAAACTAACCAAGAAATGTATTAATAAATTTTA
>JAILIY010000153.1 GCA_024695025.1 Acholeplasmatales bacterium | reverse complement strand
AAACTAATAATAATGTATCTTTATCATATACATATATATTATTCATATAATCTAAAATATATGAATTATCATCTGAAGTTAAATTATAATCATATTTATAAGTTGTGATTTTATTGATTGCGTCTTTAAAATTACTCATCTGATAATAATCAAAATCAGTAGTAAAATCATAAAAACCATCAATTGAAATATATGAATTTTGGATAACACTGCTATCATCAACAAGTGATATACAATTATATTCTTCAACTACCTTATCTTTAAGTTGTTCTTTATAAGTTTCTAGTGTTGTTTGATCATGATATAAATATCTATAATTTTCATATGTTATAGTATTATATGAATGATCAAATAAATAATATTCTAATTCACTTAAATAAAATGATTCTTTATCATAAAATAATTTAGTTTTTCTATATTTATCAAGTTCAATAAAATCGACACAATAATAATTTTGGTTTTCACTAACATTTATAACAATTGAATCTAAAGATGGATCTATTATATCTAAAATATCAAAAAAAACACCCCAAGGATGAATATTTCCTTCTGCTTCATCATACCATTTGTCATCTGTTAAAGTATATGAATTTAAAAATTCAAATTCATTTTGTTTATCAGTTCTTTTATATAAATAAAATTTATCATATGTAATTTCACAACTAGCTTTCTTATCTTTTAAAGACACGTAATATTCATTAGTTGGTTTTTCTGGTACATAATTACTTGTTTCGATATCACAAGCAAATGGCATGTCACCTATGAACATATTATAAGCTTCTAATATACCATCATAGAATCTGAAATAAACTTGTATATTATTTTCATCATAATAATAATAAATAAAACAATTTACATTATAAGATATTGAACCTTTTTCTAAATAGTCTTCTATTCTATTATTATATAGATCAAAGTATGTAGAAATATTCAAATAATTAAAATCCAAAAGATGTTCATTAGGTGCATTCCAAGTGCCATCAAATGTAGCTTGGTATTTTTTTTGAGTTGAACCTTCATAATTACCATAACGTTCATAAATATTTGCAGTAACTAATCTTGGCTTTTGATTCATGATATAGTCATAATATATTTGTTTTTGTTCTTTAGATACAATTTCTTCTTTTGTTTCATAAGTAAACTGATAAAATTCATCAGTATCAATAGTTATAAAATGATAATTTTTTAAATAACCATCAAAACCAAATATAGCACTAAAGAAGTAATCTCCTTCTTTATCTTTATATTCAATTTTATATTCATTTGTATTTTTTAATACTTTGATAGTTTTATCAATTGCATCTTCTGAAATGACATCTATGAAATTATTAAAGAAAAATCTACATCTATTAAATTCAAAATTACAAGGAGTATCTATATTTATATCATATAAATCCCATGAATCATTTAATTTATAATATCTATATTTATCTTTTGTAACTTCTTTAGTATTTAAATTTTCTATTTCGAAATCTGTTTTTATATAATTGTAATCTTTTTCTGATATACTTTGTTCTATTTCTAAAACCATTTCATCAAATGATTTAATTTCTTCACTTGAAGATTCTTCTGATTCAGATTCGACTTTAGATTGTTCTATTTCTGAGTCAGATTCGACTTTAGATTGATCTATTTCTGAGTCGGATTCAACTTTAGATTTTTCTATACTTGTTGCCTCACTTGTTGGCTCACTTGATGGATGGACAAAACCACTTGTCATTTGATAAGATGTATTAGATTGTTTATCCTTATTACCACCACATGAAGTTAAAGCTACTACACTTGTAAAAGCTATCGCAAAACTAAATAATAATTTTTTATTTTTCATAATCTTTTATATATAATCAATATATTGATTATATTCCTCCACTAATTTAAAACCCTTATAATTATACAACAATTATAAAAAAATATAAATATATAATAGGGTAGAGGAAAGAAAATAATTTTTGCCCCTCCCATTGCACCGTACGTACGGGTCTCGTATACGGCGCTACATTTATATTATTCACAAACTACCTAAGGTAGTACAATAGAGGATTGACCAGTCCCGGTCTATTCCTCTTTTTATTTGGCTTAGAAAGAATATTTGGGTTTAATATATAGCCAACTGTTTTCATACCACACTGTCTATACCAGCCTAAACGAGTTTTTGCTGTCATATATATTTCTTCATCACTAAAACCACAATTATTGGCTTTGTTTATCATTTGAAGATTTCTATATATTGTAGTGGTTTTCTTCCATTGTTTAACAATTATTACTCTAACTTTGTGCCTTAACCATTGACCAAATTCATCAATGAATAGTTTCATACTTCCAATACGGAAATAGTTTATCCATCCTCGAATTATTTGATTAAGTTTGGTGAATGTAATTGCTAGTGGTCTAGATACGGCGTGTTTTCTTTTAAGTACTACTTTTATCTTTTCATAAAGCTTTGCTTTACGGTCATTTCCGGGTTTGCATTTCCATTCATCACCATTCTTCCAAAAAGTAAATCCTAAGAAGTTACTATTTGTTGGTCTTGTGATTTTAGTTTTAGTTGCTGAAACCTTAAGAAATAACTTTCTTTCTAACCACGAAGTAACTGATTTCATTACGCGTTCAGCTGATACATCGGTTCTAACAAATATATTACAATCGTCGGCATATCTCACAAAGTGTAAGCCTCTTGACTCTAATTCTTTATCAAATTTATATAAATAGATATTGGATAGTATTGGAGATAATGGGCCACCTCGTGGTACTCCAATGGTAGTTGCTGATACTAAACTATTATCTCCAAATATTGCTTATAGTGATTCGCACTATATAAACATTATGTCCTTTAGTGGTTGGCATCCACCTACTACGACCTCAGCTGACTCCCTAACTATTTGCTTTTATCACACGTATATAATACGCGTTAGGGCCTCCCGGGGTAATTCACTAATCTTTCATCTCACAACCTCTTGATTTACTGTTTTGGTTTTACGTTTACCATTAGGACTTCAGTTTGTTTGCAACCTTATCCACTTACCATTTAGCCTCATCAAGTTTCTATTCGTAGGCTCAAGGATTTCGCTACACC
>JAILIY010000088.1 GCA_024695025.1 Acholeplasmatales bacterium | reverse complement strand
TACATGCAGAATAATTCTTCTTTAAGTGTTAATCCAGTTTCAGGATTAATCTTAGATTTACTTGGTCTCTTTTTAACATCCGTATTGTTATTATTTCCATCCACTAAATTAACCTCCTTATTCTCTTAATATCTAATATTAGTACTTACTATTATTATTGTTTCCCCTCTCCTAAGGTTCTCCCCTTTAAATCCTAAGCAAGAAAAAAACCAGTCATTTCTAACTGGTTTTGTCTCTCACCTTTTTAAGGAGAAATTATTTGATATAAAAACAATGTATTAGTAGATGTGTTGTACCTACACTTTCTACAATACTATAATATCATAGATTTATACTTGATTTACTAGGCAAATGAATTTTTTTATTCATTTTTTAAAATTTTTTCTAATTCCTTAATAGCTCTCCAACGCTCTTTATCAATCGCGCCAATCGAGTAAACTAATGTAGATGCTATTTCACTGTTTGGCATACATTCAAAATATGTCATCTTCATTATTGTTCTTTGATTTGCATTTGAAAGCAAATCTATAAAGTCTGATACTAGCTTGTTATTATCTTCTAGACTATGCTCTATAAGTTTGGTCTCAACCAATAACTTTCCTAGTTCTTCCTTTAGTTCTAATCTTTGTAGATATTTGATTTCAGTAGTATTCTTCTTAAGGCCAGTGTTCTTGCCACATTGGACTCCATCAAATGATTGAGAACCAACCATTGAAGCTTCTAGATCTTCAATATCTTCTTTAATCTTATTTCTTTTAACTCTTAATAATTTAACTCTATTATTATTATCTCTTACTTTTCTTAATAATGCTTTAATATTATTTCTAGTATTAATATTTAACTCTATACTAGTAATATTAAAAGTATTTATAATATAGTCTTTAATCTTAGCAATAATTTCTTCTTTTTCCATTATTATTCCACCCTAGTATAAGTTCTGTAATAACCTGCAGAAGAATATGTTACTAACATTTGACCATCATTTAAAATAGTATATAATTCAGCATGATCATATTTACTAGCTTCAATTAAAAGACTGTCTCCAGATATGAAGTATGTTTTGGTTTCAGACATATCATATAAAATATAATCTTTAACATCTTCATTATATGATGGATAATAAATATAACCATCAGTTCCAAAAGCATAATTTGGAATAGTGTAATCTTCTCTTTGGTATAAACCAATAACTGATATAGTTTTACCTGATTCATGCTTATAATTTTTAGTACCATACTTCTTGGTAATGATATTAGATGTTACTTCTTTAATCTCTGAACTAGTATTTGAATTACTAGCTGCACTAGTTTCATTTCCACATGAACATAGAGCTAATGCTGAAAGCATACTAAACATTAAAAATAGCTTCTTCATTATTTCACCTCCACTACAATTAATATACCAACATATCCAGAATCTTTCAATTTCTTCTTATATTTTTCTGCTTGATTCTTACTAGGAAATTCCTTAATGACATTTCCTTTTTTATCACATAACCTATACATCTAATTCTCCTTACTCTTATCCTTTTTTAATCTCATTTAATTTCATAGTATAATATTTTAACTTTTCCTCTAAATCTAGTTTTATGATTAAGGGCTTAGTAACTGGAATCCATTTCCATTTATACATTTTATTAATCATTTTCAAAGCTTTTTTAATGTACTTAATATACATCTTTAATTCTTTCTTACTATATCCCATACCTTATTCACTCTTATCCTCATCTAACCATCTCATAATTTTAAATTCTTCTTCTCCAGCTATAGTTCCCCAAAAATACTTTTGGTCAAATTCTTTTTGATTTTTTAAGCCTTTTACTTCAAAGATTCTTTGTAAGATAAAAGGTTTGTTTTTAAGAATGTCTAAAAGTTCTTTTTGTTCTTTGCTAATACGAGCTTCTTTTATCAATCCATCTCTGAAGTTATTTGCCTCTTCTTCTGGATTAGGACATAGTGTTGTAGGCTCATATCCCATTTCATCAAATTCGATTATTAAATCTTTTAACATATACCCTCCTAAGATAATTCTTCTTTAACTAATTTACCTTCTTTGTTCTTGTGATATCCTATATACCAACCACCGCCAGGAATAAATGTATTAAGCTTTGGAACAGGTGTGTAATAATATGGATCTCCCTTAGGATCACGGAAAGCAAAGAACTGACATATTAGCTCTGCGATTCTAGCTTCTTTACAGTATGCTAATACTTTTGTTTCTCCATCTATTTTTTCATAGACCTCGTACTCGCAAAACTTTTCTAATTCTTTTTCCATCTCTTCTGCTTTTAGTAAGGCTTGTTCTACCTCATCTAAAACCTTAATTAGTGTATCCCAATTTAATGGCTTTGCCCTTAATTCTCTTAATTTCCCTAACGCTTCACTAGGCTTTGAATTGTCTATTGCTTCTAAACGTTGTAATGCAGTTTTTAGAATTATATAATCATTTTTTAAATTTTTTATATTACCTGCAACATCATATAATTCATCTAATGCTTGTTTTTCTTTACTAAATGCTTCTAATTCTTTAGACATTCTATCCACTCCTTTAAAGTATTAAATTCTTCATTGTTGAATTTCTTTTTAAGTTCTCTGCCTATTCGCTTTCTAAAATCATAAAATGTTAAATAGTCATCATAATTCTTACATTTTTTCAAAATAGCAAATAACGTAATTTCAGATTCAAGTTCTTTTATAATCTCTAAAGCCTTTAATCCTTTTTCTAACGTTCTAACTTGTGGAGTTCTATATAAATACTCAATTGCATCAGTTTTATTAATTGCAGTTAAATCCTCTTTATTTGCTCTAATCATTTGTTCAGCAAACTTATTGACTATTTCTTCTAATGCTTTTAGTTCTTTAGTCATTATCTATTACCTCCAAACATAAACCAAAGAGCCCAAAGAGGTATTTCATCAACTGGCTTATCACCATAAGTAACCCAAACATATATTTCAATTGCTACAATTGATAAAACCAAAATAATCGTAAATACAAGAGCCATAATCCAAAGGATCCTCTTAGTTTTGTATCTATTAAGAATTTTTCCCATTCTTGACATCCTCTAGTTTTTTAATTAAATCTTTAACCTGTTTTCTTGTTCCACTGCCAAATGCTATAGGCTGCGATTGCATAATATATAAAGCGCTGATTAATAATACTACTTCATTACCTGTTAAATCTACTCTATTGACATCCATACTTATTTTCCTCCAACTCTGTAACATCGTAGAACTCATCATTCATATTGTCATAAACAAATATTTTTCCTTCTTTAGTATCGAATATTGAATACATCAATTGCTTCTGAGTTGTCTCACCAAGATAAACCTCAAAGTGAACTATATCCATTTTTAACTGATAAGCTTTACTATTAATCTTGTTAGATTTAATAGTTTCCATTTTCATACGCTTCCAAAACTGGATGCTTTTCTTACTGACCTTATCCATTTGTTCTACTTCAATATCTAATTTCTTTTCTTTTAGCAGAGCTTGGATTTTCTCATCAAATTTATCCATACATTACCTTCTTCCTTTGTTTTCTGTATCGCATATATAGCAGCAATAACATATTAATCCGAAGCCCACAATTAAGGCTATTAAAACTAAAACGCTAATAACCTTAATCATATTTAACCTCTCGGATTTTCTTCTATTTCTTCTAAATTATTAGAATCTATAAAAACATACATTCCTTCATATTTACAAACTGTAAATTTTCCCTGTTTATCTACTACAGTTAGAATAGTATCTTTGTTAATGTAATCATTGGAGTAAGGAAGCCTTACTTGTACTCTTAATCTTACTTGCATAAGCTTCCCTCCTAAACATCATAAAAAGTGCTTGATATCATATCTGCAAAATGAATATATAGAACGCTAGGATATTTCTTCTGAGCTTCTTGTAAGTCTCTCCAGCATTCTTTAGATTCATAAGGTCCCATATGCCATCTAATCATCAAGATTTCTTCTTCAGTCAATGGTATATATTTGAATAAAAATATCACTGATTTTTCACCATGACCGCATGGAAAACCATTTGATTGATTTTCATATTGTGGAACTGATTCCCATTTACCAGTATCTGGATTCTTAACATTCTTACTGCCAAGCTTATATGTACCAATCTTACATACATCATGTAATAAACAAGCTACTTTAGCTGTGTCATCATCACGACCAGTCAATTTTACAAATTCTTGATACACTCTATATGAATGTGCACATAAGCCGCCTTCCCAATTGCCATGAAATCTTGCTGATGCAGGATCAGTAAAGAATGTTGATTCCTCTAATAAGTACTTAATTAGTTCTGGAATACCTGGCCTGTTTACTTTAGCCAATGTTTCAATAAAAGCTTTTTCTATTTCCACTTTGTTCACCTCAACTATTTTCTTTCATTTCAATGCCTAAAATTGTGCCACTGAAATTTTCACCATATTCAAGACCTGTCTTGACTGCATCTAACATAGTTTTAGAATTGTCAACTATAACCTTTGATACATCAGCTACAGCTTTAGATCTTGATATTTCCTTTTCAATCTCTTCTGGAGATTCAGCATCCATTAAACGCTCCATTTGCTCCATTAAGAGATTATGTACATCAATTAAACTATTTTTTGTACCACTCATTCTTTTATCCTTTCTTTTTATTTGCCATTAATATTTTTAAACTAGCTATTTCAATACCGATTTTAGTACATTCAGGATCATCATACCTTAACCCTAACTTGTTGATTATTGCATTTTGAGCACAACTAATCATTGCTAAATTATCGATATCAAAGTTTCTAGGATTTCCATCTAAAAATATGATTATGTGTCCTTCTGGAATAGGTCCATAATTTTGTTCCCAAATAACTCTTTGTTTAAGTCTCCAACATCTAGTAGATAATCTTCCGTTCCCACCATTATCTTTAGCATGTTCAAAAACCTTAACTTTAATGTATCCATCTTTATCTTCTATCTCATCACCAACTTTGTGAAACCAAGTATGGTCTTGGTTATTAACAATCCTATCTGAACTAAAACAAGTTTGTCTTGCCTTTGCTTGTTGTTCAGGTGTTAAGTAATCATCCCATTTCTTACCTTTATTTGCTGGTATATGACCTTTAGAAAAACAGAATACAACTCCGTTTCTCATATTATGCTTAACACACCATTGAGCTAAAGCATCAGGATTAACTTCAACATTAAAGTTTTCGTAAATCATTTGAGCCATATCTTTGTATTTAACTCCCTTAATATGGTCTCTAATGAAATTCTTGATTTCTTCTGTGTACTTAGTTTTAGACAATACTATTTTCTCCTTGTAAAGATTATTTCGACTATAGCTGCAATTGCTACAGCTGCGATTAAAACTATTGCTACCGCATCACTCATTATTCCCATCTCTTTTCTTTTTAGCTACACTAAGCCAAGCAA
>JAILIY010000046.1 GCA_024695025.1 Acholeplasmatales bacterium | reverse complement strand
TCTTTTATAATAGAAAAATCCTAAAGTGTCATTAGATAATAAATTAATATTGGCTTTAGTTTTATATGATGTATCATAATCTTCTTTATTGTCAATTGATTTTAATTTTTCATAATATTTTTTATAAACATCAATATTGTTTTCTTCGCTTCCTATCCATATTTCATCAACGTTACATAAATTTAATATATCTACAGCATTTTTTGAAAAAATATCTGCCCTTTGGATAGTATAAATTAAAGGTAATTCTATAACTAAATCAATTCCCATATTTAAAGATTGATTAGTTTTAGTAAATTTATCAAATAAAGATAAATCACCTCTCATAGTAAAAGAAGATGAAGTTACACAAATAACTAAATCGGCATTTGATAATTTTTTAACTTCATTGAAATGATACACATGACCATTGTGAAGAGGATTGTATTCAGTTATAAGTCCTACTATCTTCATTTTTATCACCTGTCATTATTATAATATTATTTAATTAAAAATTAAATATTAAATGGTAAAATACCATTTGTAATGGTATAATAAAAAATAGAGTGTTTGAGGTCGATATGAATAATTTTGAAATTAAAAATATGTTTAGTGATATGTTAAAATACATATTATTAAAATATGAAGAAGAGAAAAAAATTAATAAAGATACTACGATAATTTATCCAGGTATTGATAAAGATGTTTTAGAGATAGATGATTTATTAAATTCTTTAAAATATAAATATATAATAGTAGCCTCAAACGATATTGATTTAAATATCAAAGATAAAATAAAGACACCTGATCTGGTTTTGATACCACCATTTGGTTATGAAAATATAGTAGATATGGCAAACGATATGAAGCTTGAAATAGATAATTCGATTGTCATTAATCTATTTGAAGAAAAATATGGCATAACTTATTATTATAAAGAATATGCTCAAAAAATATATAAAAAATATAATGAAATTAATTCATTAATAATTCCTTTAGATTATCCATTTTTAACTGGTGTTGCCAAATATTATAGGATGAAGTGTGATGATATTAGGATAATAGGAATTAAGAATAAATATGAGTCAAGTATTATAGATTTAGACTTATTTGATGAAATAGTAGTAGATATAGATATATCACAATATGATTCGAATTGTCTATATATAAAATATTAATATTTTAATTTAGTTTTTTCTATTGATTAATTAATGTTCTTGTGATATCATTGTGTAGAAAAAACTTTAAGATAGTCCAGAGAGGCTAACAAGATTACTTTCATTATATTTATAATTAATTATATTTATTTTGTTATTTGCTAGTTTTTTAGTCTGTTTGGGTCTAAAAAACTATTTTTTTTCGAGGTGTAAATAAATGAGAGGCTTGTTAACATTAAAAGATTTATCAACTGATAAGATATTAGAGCTTATCAAGTATGCGGAAAAATTAAAGAAGGGTTTTAGAATTCAATATCCTGATAAGAAGATTGCGACATTGTTTTTTGAAAACTCAACGCGTACTCAATATTCATTCCAATGTGCTTTGATGAATTTAGGTATTAAGGTTGTAGATTTTGATACTCAATTATCAAGTATTGCAAAAGGTGAATCATTATACGACACAGTTAGAACATTTGAAGCATTAGGTGTTGATGGTGTTGTAATAAGACATTCAAAGGATAGATATTTTGAGGAATTAGAAAATATTAAAATTCCAATCTTCAACGGTGGTGATGGTAAAGCTAATCACCCTACACAGTCACTTTTAGATTTAATGACTATCCATGAAGAATTTGGACATTTCAAGGGCTTGAAGTGTTGTATCGTAGGTGATATATCACATTCAAGAGTTGCCCACACTAACGTAGAAGTAATGAAAAGATTAGGTATGGAAGTATACATATCTGGTCCTGAAGAATTCGATGATCATTGTGCTCCATTTTTGCCACTTGATGAAGCAGTAAGGACAATGGATGTAATAATGTTGTTAAGAGTTCAATTTGAACGTCACCAAGAAAAAATGAAAATGACTGTTGAAGAATATCATCAAAAATATGGTATGACAGTTGAAAGAATGAATCAAATGAAAGATAAGGCAATCATAATGCACCCAGCACCAATCAATAGAGGTGTTGAAATAGCTGATGAGGTTGCCGAATGTGAGAAGTCAAGAATTTATAAACAAATGACTAATGGTGTTTATATTAGAATGGCTGTAATAAGTGATAGTTTGGATGGTAATTTATAGTGATATTAAAAAACGGATATATTATTTTAAATAATGAACTAGTAAAAAAAGACATTTTAATAGAAAAAAATATCATTAAGGCAATCGAAGATAACATAGATTCTAAAACTGAAGAAGTTATCGATTTAAATGATAAATTAGTTATGCCGGGTCTTATCGATGTACATGTACATTTTAGAGAACCAGGATTTGAATATAAAGAAACTATAAAATCAGGAACTAAGGCATCAGCTAAAGGCGGTATTACAACATGTATGCCGATGCCTAATTTAAATCCAGTACCAGATTGTAAAGAAAATTTACTTAAGGAAATGGAAATAATTAAAAAGGATGCAGTTATAAACTGTTATCCATATGGTTCAGTCACAATAGGTGAACAAGGACAAGAAAGAAGTAAGCTTGAAGAATTTCATGATTTAGTTAAGGCAATTAGTGATGATGGTATGGGCTTTAATAATATGGAAATACTTGAGGCACAAATGCATTTAGCTAAAAAATATGATATTGTTATAGCTTCACATTCAGAAGATTTTAAATATATAAAATCTAAAGATCCAAAAGGTGAAATTGAAGCTGTAAAAAGAGAAATAGAACTAGCAAAACAAATTGGTTGTAGATATCATTTCTGTCATCTATCTACTAAAGAATCAGTAGATATGGTAAGAAAGGCTAAAGAAGAAGGATATACAAATATCACTTGTGAAATAGCTCCACACCATTTAGTTTTAAATAAAACTTTAGTAAATTTAAATGCTAATTTCAAAATGAATCCACCTCTTAGAGAAGAAGTTGATAGATTAGCTTGTATCGAAGCGTTAGTTGATGGTACATGTGATTGTATAGCAACTGACCACGCTCCACATAGCGAATTTGAAAAAGCTTTAGATTTTGTTAAAGCACCAAATGGTATTATAGGTGTTGAAACAATGTTCCCATTAATTTATACAGAATTTGTTAAGACAAATATTATATCACTTGATAGAATGCTAGATTTGATGGTTTATAATCCTATAAAGGTATTTAAACTACCAAAGCGTAAATTAGCAGTTGGTGAAATTGCTGATATTGCAGTATTTGACATCAATAAATGTCATACATACTCATATGGTGAAATTCAATCATTGTCAAAGAATTCACCATTTATAGGTAGAAAATTATACGGCTTTAATAAACTTACAATTAAAGACGGAGAAATTATTTATAATGACTTAGGAGGAAAAAATGAATAATAAGAAACTTGTTTTAGAAACTGGAGAAGTTTTCCTAGGAAAAGGATTTGGCGCTAATACTGAAAGAGTTGCTGAATTAGTTTACAACACAGCAGTTGTAGGATATCAAGAAGCTTTCTCTGACCCATCAAATTTAGAATATATCATGGTAATGGGTTACCCAGTAATCGGAAGCTACGGCTTAACTGATGAAGATTATGAATCAAATGAATTAACTATATCTGGTCTTGTTGTTAGAGAATATAGTAAATATCCTTCAAACTTCAGATATACACATGAACTTGACGAAAGAATGGATGAAAACGGAGTTCCTGGTATTTCTGGATTAGATACAAGAGAACTTGTAAGAATCATCAATGAAAAAGGTTCTATGAGAGCTATGATAGCTAACATAGATACACCAACAGAAGAATGTTTAAAGAAAATTAAAGAATACAGTGTACCAAAAGATGTTGTAGCTAAGATTTCAACAAAGAAGGTATGGTATTCTCGTACAGTAAATTATAAATATACAATCGCATGTATCGATTTAGGTTTAAAGAAAAGCTTAATTGCAATGTTAAAAGATTTAGGCTGTAACGTTGTAGTATTACCTTACAATGCAAATATTGAACAAATCTTAAAATATAAGCCAAATGGATTATTCATTTCAGATGGTCCATCTAATCCATATGATATTGATAATGTAATTGAAACAATCAATACATTAAAGGGCAAGATGCCAATTTTAGGTGTAGGCTTAGGTCAAGAAATTATTGAACTTGCATATGGTGCTAAGTTATATAAACAAAAGGTTGGTCACAATGGTTGTAACATCCCTGTTAGAAATTTAAAGACTAACAAGATTGAAATAACTAGTCAAAATGATCAATATGCAGTAGATGTTGAATCATTAAAGAAGACTGAATTAAAGCCAACACATCAAAATGTTATTGATGGTATCATCACAGGTGTTGAAGATTCGAAAAACAAGGTAATCGCTGTTCAATTCAATCCAGCACCAACAAGCGATGATGAATATGTATTTAAGAGATTTATTAATCTTATAGGAGGTAAGAAAAATGCCTAGACGTACAGACATTAAAAAGATAATGGTAATCGGTTCTGGTCCAATTGTAATTGGTCAAGCAGCAGAATTTGACTACGCTGGTACACAATGCTGTCTTTCACTTAAAGAAGAAGGATATGAAGTAATTTTAGTTAACTCAAACCCAGCAACAATCATGACAGACCCAAATATCGCAGATAAGATTTATATGGAACCACTTGATCTTGAACATGTTGCAAAGATTATAAGATATGAACGTCCAGATGGATTAATCGCATCTATGGGTGGTCAAACAGGTTTAAATTTAGGTATGCAACTAGCTAAAAAGGGTATCTTAGATGAATGTGGTGTTGAATTATTAGGTATCAAGGCTGATACAATCGACAAGGCAGAAGATAGAGAATTATTCAAAGAATTATGTATCAGTATCGGTGAACCAGTTATCGAATCAGAAATCGCTAATAATTTAGATGAAATCTTTAAGGC
The DNA here is from genome assembly GCA_024695025.1 of Acholeplasmatales bacterium. GTDB lineage: Bacteria > Bacillota_I > Bacilli_A > Acholeplasmatales > Anaeroplasmataceae > Anaeroplasma. Next base: position 3,949 of record JAILIY010000046.1, on the reverse strand, counting down.
AGCACACGATATTGGTTATCCAGTTATTCTAAGACCAGCATTCACATTAGGTGGTACTGGTGGTGGTTTTGCTGAAAATGATGAAGAATTATTACCACTTGCAAAAAATGCATTAAAATTATCTCCAGTTTCTCAAGTATTAGTTGAAAAATCAATTAAGGGCTATAAAGAAATTGAATTTGAAATGATGAGAGATAAAAACGATACAGTTATCGCAATTTGTTCAATGGAAAACATTGACCCAGTTGGTGTACATACAGGTGACTCTATCGTACTTGCTCCAGTTCAAACTCTAACATTAAAAGAATTTGCAATGTTAAAAGAATCAGCTGTTAAATTAATGAGAGCATTAGACCTAGAAGGTGGATGTAATATCCAATTCGCACTTGACCCATATTCATTTAAATATTATTTAATTGAAGTAAACCCAAGAGTTTCTCGTTCAAGTGCACTTGCATCTAAGGCTTCAGGCTTCCCTATCGCAAGAGTATCATCAAAAATTGCAGTAGGTTTAACACTTGATGAAATTAGAATTGCTGCTACAGTAGCTTCATTTGAACCAACAATTGACTATGTAGTATGTAAATTCCCAAGATTCCCATTCGATAAATTCCAAGATGCTAACCGTAAGCTTTCAACACAAATGAAGGCAACTGGTGAAGTAATGAGTATCGGTAGAACTATTGAAGAATCATTATTAAAATCAGTAAGATCATTAGAAAATAAAGTAGATCATTTAGAATTAGCTTCTTTAAAGGATAAGTCACTTGATGAATTATTCGATTTTATCAAGAAGGAAACTGATGAAAGAATTTATGGTATTTGTGAAGCTTTACGTAAGGGTGCAGATATCGATGATTTATATGATATTACTAAGATTGATAGATTATTCTTAAGAAATCTTAACAATATCGTTGAAATGGAAAAAGAAATCAAAGACAATCCTAAGAATGTTGAAGTATTATATGAAGCAAAGAAAATGGGCTTTTCAGATTCATATATCGCAAGAACTTGGGGTATTTCTTATGTAGATGTATACAAGATTAGAAAAGAAAACAACATTTACCCAGTTTATAAGAAAGTAGATACATGTGGTGCTGAATATCCAAGTGAAGTTCCATATTTATATTCAACTTATGAACATGAAAATGAATCTATAAGAAGTGATAGAAAGAAGATTGTTGTACTTGGTTCTGGTCCAATCAGAATTGGTCAAGGTGTAGAATTTGACTATACAACAGTTCACGCAATCTGGGGTATTCAAGAAGCAGGTTATGAAGCAATTATCATTAACTGTAACCCAGAAACAGTATCAACAGACTATACAGTATCTGATAAATTATATTTTGAACCATTAACATTTGAAGATGTTATGAATGTAATTGACCATGAACAACCAGAAGGTGTAGTAGTAGCACTTGGTGGTCAAACAGCTATTAACCTTGCTGATAAGCTTGCAGCTCAAAATATTAAGATTTTCGGTACTCAAGCTGACGCAATCGATGTTGCAGAAGATAGACAATTATTCGAAGAAGCAATGAATGATATCAATATTCCTATGCCAAAGGGATATGGTGTATATTCAGTTGAAGAAGCTGTTAAGGCTGCAAATGAAATTGGTTACCCAGTACTTGTTAGACCTTCATTCGTATTAGGTGGTCGTATGATGCATATCGTTTACGATGAAAAGGTATTAAAATCAAAGGTTAAAGAAGCAGTAGCATTCGATAACGAACACCCAATCTTAGTAGATAAGTATGTATTCGGTCAAGAATGTGAAGTAGACGCAATCTGTGATGGTGAAGATGTATTTATTCCAGGTATTATGGAACATATCGAACGTACAGGTGTTCACTCAGGAGACTCTATGAGTGTTTATCCTCCATATTCATTAAGTGAAAATGCTAAAAAGACTATCGTAGATTATACAAATAGAATCGGTATTAAGCTTAAGATGATTGGTTTATTCAATATTCAATTCATCGTTGATAAGAGCGACAATGTATCAATTATTGAAGTAAACCCACGTTCTTCAAGAACAGTTCCATTCTTAGCTAAATCAACAGATACACCAATTGCTAATATAGCAACTAAGGTTATGCTTGGTGCTAAGCTTAAGGATTTAGGCTATGTAGGTTTAAATAAGACTCGTAAGAGATGGTATGTTAAGACACCTACATTCTCATTTACAAAGCTTACTGGTCTTGATGTAGTATTATCTCCAGAAATGAAATCAACAGGTGAAGCAATCGGTTATGATTACTCTTTAAACCGTGCTTTATATAAATCTTTAAAGGCATCTAACACAAGAGTAGCAAATTATGGTACAATATTAGCAACGATAGCAGATGCTGATAAAGATCAAGCTTTACCATTAATTAGAAGATTCTATAAATTAGGCTTCAATATTGAAGCTACAAGTGGTACTGCTCAATTCTTACGTAAAAACGGTATTAAGACTCGTTCTAAGAAGAAGATTTCAGAAGGTAGTGAAGAAATCTTAGATTCAATTCGTAAGGGTTATGTAACATATGTAATTAATACATCAACAGAAGGTATCACTCAAAATATTGATGGTAAATTAATTCGTAGAGCTGCTATCGATAATAACGTTACAGTATTTACATGTTTAGATACAGTAAAGGTATTATTAGATGTATTAGAAGAAATAACAATGGGTATTTCTGTTATAGATAAGGAGTAGATATTAGTGAGAGAAGTAGAGTTAAAAATTAAACAAAATACTCAAGTATCAAAAGATATTTATTTAATGAGACTTGAGGGTGATGTTAGTGAGGTTAAAAATCCAGGGGAGTTTATTAACATAACTCTTCCTTCACACTATTTAAGAAGACCAATATCAGTATCTGATTTTGGTCCTGGTTATATTGAAATATTATTTAAAATTTTAGGCCAAGGTACTAAGGATATGTCTGCCTTACAAGAAGGACATACATTAAATTGCTTAGTGGGCCTAGGAAATGGTTTTGATTTAAAAGATGACAACAAACCATTATTAGTTGCTGGAGGAATTGGTATTGCACCATTCTTCTCAGTGATTAAATATTATAATTCAAAAGGTATTAAACCAACACTTGTATATGGTGCTAGAAGTAAAGATGATTTAGTATTAATTGATAAATTAGCTAGAATCTGTGATTTACATCTATGTACTGATGATGGTTCTTATGGCTTTAAAGGTAATGTATTACAATTAATTAAAAATGATAATATCAATTTTGATTATTATTATGCATGTGGACCATATAGAATGTTAGAAGCTTTAGCTAAGGCTTATCCAAATGGAGAAGTATCTTTAGAAGCACGTATGGGCTGTGGCTTTGGTGCTTGTATGGGCTGCTCTATTAAAACTACAAAGGGACCTAAGAGAGTTTGTAAAGAAGGTCCTGTATTTAAGGCAAGCGAGGTTGAGTTCTAATGAATACAGAGATTGAATTTTTAGGTAAAAAATTTAAAAACCCAATTGTTCCAGCCTCTGGTACATTTGGATTTGGTTATGAATTTGCAGATCTTTATGATATTAATATTTTAGGTTCTATATCTATTAAAGGTACAACCTTAGCACCTAGATATGGTAACCCACTTCCAAGAATTGCTGAATGTCCAGCAGGCTTAATCAATTCAATTGGACTTCAAAACCCAGGCGTTGATAAAGTCGTATCTGAAGAATTAGTTAAGCTTGGTAAGGTATATAAAGACCAAGTTATCGCCAACGTTGGTGGACACAGTCAATATGAATATGTTGAGACAGTAAAGAAATTCAATAAATGTGATAAAGTATTTGCAGTTGAATTAAATATATCATGCCCTAACGTCGATGGTGGTGGTATGGCATTTGGTGTTGATCCACATACTGCATATGAATTAGTTTCAGCAGTAAGAAAGGTATGCAAAAAGCCTTTAATTGTTAAATTATCACCTAATGTTA
>JAILIY010000039.1 GCA_024695025.1 Acholeplasmatales bacterium | reverse complement strand
TGATAAGTTTTTGTTATGAAAAAAGCTGATTTAATAATTTAATTTTATTAATTAAATATTAAATATTTTTGTTTAAATATTAAATATTATAGAGTATAATATCTATGTTAATGAGAGGGGTTGATTTTGAATGCAATATATAGCAAATTCATCATCAATATGGGAAATATTAATTGCCATTGGATTATTAATTGCATCATACTTAATTGGTTCTATACCTTTTGGTGTTGTACTTGGTAAATCCATTTGTAATATAGATATTAGAGAACATGGATCAAAAAATATCGGTTCAACTAACGCAATTAGAGTATTAGGTAAGAAAGTAGGCTTCTTAATCTTCTTCTGTGATGTATTAAAGGGTATGCTTGTAATCCTAATAATTAGAATATTACACGTTAGTGGCGCATTCTATCAAGAACCTATTATCACAGACTCATATAATTTAGATTTATTATTATATGGAGCTGCAGCTATCATTGGTCATAGCTTCCCAATCTTTTTAAATTTCAAGGGTGGAAAGGGAGTAGCTACATCACTTGGTGTAATTCTATTGATTTGTCCAATCGCTGCTATTTTATGCCTAATAGCATTTGTTATTACTTTATATACAACAGGATATGTATCATTATCTTCTACATTCGCAACTCTTACAGTAACAATTACTGTATGGGTATTCTATTTTGTAGGTGTTGATACATCACCTATAATTTCATTTTTATTAGGTAAGCAACATTTAGTAACTGTAATACTTATTACAACAATAGCTTGTTTAATTGTGATTAAGCATAGAAAGAATTATATAAGACTATTAAATGGTACTGAAAACAACTTTAAAAAGGCTAAGCAAGAAAGAAAAGCTAGTCTAGAAAACAAAAATAACTAAGCTTAGTTTTTTTATTACTTTACAAAGAAAAAAATAAAGGCCACTAAAGAGTGACCTTTGATTTTGACTATTCTTCTACGATTGCGTCAACTGGACATACACCTTGGCATGCACCACAGTCAATACATACATCTGCGTCGATGTGTGAAACATCTTCTACTGTAATTGCAGATACTGGACATTCACCAGCACAAGCTCCACAACCAATACAAGCGTCCTCTTGAACTTTTCTAGGCATTTTAAACTCCTCCTTTGTAAGTTTCTATCTACAATATATCACTAAAATATTTTTTTGTCTAGAAGTCAGAACTCACTTTTGAAAAGATTAGTTTTAACTAACTATATTATTTTAAAATGTGAACTATATAATTTTTTATTGAATTTTATTATTATTAATAGTAAAATAATATCGGTTATTTTTACAAGGAGAGTTATTATGATTTTATCAATGACATTAGAAATTTGGCAATTTATCCTTATATTAATTTTTGTATTACTTATTGCTGCTATAGCTACATTCTTCATTACAAGAAAGATTTTTGCTAATCAATTAAAAAAGAATCCACCTGTTAGTGAAGCTATGATTCGTGCTATGATGACTCAAATGGGTAGAACTCCATCTGAAAAACAAGTTAGAGCAGTTATGCGTTCTATGGAAGACGAAAAGACTAAGGAAGAAAGAGCAAAGAAAGCTGCTAAAAAGAACTAATTTAGAAAAGCCTTATAGGCTTTTTTTATTTTTTATACAATTTTTCCTATTGTGTACCTAAATTGTACTCATATTCAAAAAAACGTTTAAATTTTTATGCATATGTGTTAAAATTAAATTACATTTATTTGACAATCTGGAGGGAAAATATGAGAATTAAAAGAATAAGTGGTATTTTAATTGGTTCTACTGCTTTAGTCGTTAGTTCTTTCGCACTAACATCATGTGGTGGTTCAAGCATTGAATTTAAAAAGTATTCAAATGAATCTACTAAAGAAGAGTTTGAAAAAGCATATGCTACTTTCTGTGAAGAAAAGAAGACAAATGGCTATGATTTAACAATTTACGATTATGAGAGTGAAGAATCTAAGTCTGATGGTAAGACATCAAAGATGTTTGGTGAACAAACAACTATTGAAACATTTGATAGTGTTAGTAATGTATTATACAGATCAAATAAAGAAACATATGAAGCTGAAGCACCTTATGAGAGCGAAAGTTCAAAGGTTGATAGCGAATACATTTATCAATCTGATAATAATTTAAATACTATTGTTGATTTAAAGACAAAGACATATTCTTCTACTGCGTATAATGCTTCTGCTTCTAGTTTGAAGAAAGCAAGTATATCATTTGGTGAATTTATTGACGTAAATTATTATCAACTTTCAAACTATGAAAAGTCAGAGGCTTATACAATAAAATATTATAATGATAGTCAAGTTTACACTATTGCAATTTCTTATGATTACACTAAGGATAAGTTTGATGAAGATTCAAATTATAAAGTAAACTCTATGACATTTGACTTTATATTCCAATTCTATGGTATTGATTCTGAGTATTACGTTGGATATAAGACAACAAGAAGTTCTGATGTAACTTATACAAGTGATTCCAAAACATATAATTATACTCAAAAGATCGAAACAGCTCGTTATGCTAGATTATTTAATGTTACACAAACACTTGAAAAAGTTGATTTAAGTGGATATAAGAAAGATTATAGCTCATATGCTAATAACTAGTAGGAGGGGAAAATATGAAAATTAAAACATTAACAATTTTAACTGGTACTGCATTATTAGCTTCATGTGCTTTATTAACATCTTGTGGTGACAATCCATCAAGTGAAATTGAATTTAAGAAGTATTCTTCTACTACAACTGATGAAGCATTCGCAACTGCTCATTCAAAGTATGAAGCTGAAATTGATTTAACTGCTGGATATGAATTAACAACATATGATTATACATCATATGAAACAGAGGGTGATACTTCATATTTTAGAGTAAGAAATAGTAAATCAACTTCTAAATATGATGCTACAAACTTAATTTATACTGTTGAATCTGAAGATAGTTCAACAAATAAGTCAGATACTTCTGAAAGATCTTATACAGAGAAGGAATCTAAAGCTATTCAAAAGAATGGTGAAAAATACGATATAATCGATAATATTGCAGAAACATATTATCAATCTGAAAAGGGATATGAAGGTTTAGCTAATCCAGTACTTGAAAAGATAAGACCAACACACTATGTTGACATGTATGCTGGTAGTTCTGAATCTACAGAAAATTATACTGTTGAAAAGACTTATTATTGCGATAGCGATGTATACACATTGGTATTAAAGATTACTTCAACTAGTGAAAATGAAGAAGCTGGAATTAAGTTTAAGGAAACCACTTCTTCTGAAGCTACATTCCAATTCTATGTTTCAGATACTGAAGTATTCGGTAAGAAATTAACTGAAAAGGAAGTCACTATTGAATATACAGAAGGCGAAACTTCAGGTAAGGTTACAAAAAAATCTACTAATGCTAGTGCATTTTCAGTAAAGATTGGAGCTCAATCATTATCTAAGATTGATACTTCAAAATATATAAAATTATATTAATATGTAAAAGGACTAATCGCTTGATTAGTCCTTTTTAAATCCATGTATTTTACAATATCTAAAACATGC
>JAILIY010000085.1 GCA_024695025.1 Acholeplasmatales bacterium | reverse complement strand
TACTGTAAATAGAAAAAATGGTGAATAAATCACCATTTTAGCATACCTTATCTCCAGGCTTACAATCGCTGATATTAACAAGTTCTAGATATGTATCCTTTTCGTCACTTGCACAAAGTAACATACCACAAGAATCAACACCTCTAAGCTTGATTGGCTTTAAGTTCTTAACAACAATAACCTTCTTACCAACTAGCTTTTCAGGTTCATAGAACTTTGCAATACCTGATACTATTTGTCTTACTTCAGTACCAATATTTACCTTAAATACTAAAAGCTTATCAGCCTTTGGATGATGTGAAGCTTCTACTATTTCACCTACAACTAAATCCAATTTATCAAAATCATCAATAGTTATTTCAGGCTTAGCATTTGGATTAGCTTCTATTTGCTTTGCCTTTTCTTTTTCTTCTTCCATCTTTAAAACCTTATCCATAACTTCTTTGCTATCTAAACGTTTAAATAAGATTTCACATTCGTTAACATTATAAGAATTTACATTACCAAATGTTAATGTATCAAACTCATTATTTGATATATTTAATGCCTTATAAACCTTAGCTGCTGTTTCTGGCATAGCAGGTTCTAATAGGATAGTACCTAATCTAATAGATTCTAATAGATTATATAATACAGTCTTTAAAACATCACGCTTAGACTCATCTTTTGCTAAAGCCCAAGGCATAGTTTCATCGATGTACTTATTAGATTGACGTAATGATTTCATTACTTCTTCAAGTGCATCTCCAACCTTAAATTCATCCATTAAAGTCTTGTAGTTTTTAATAGATGCTGCGAATGTATCCATTAATTCCTTATCGAATTCAGTTTCGCATACCTTAGTAATTTTTTCATCACCAAAATATTTTTTAACCATTGCGATAGTACGAGATACTAAATTACCATATGTATTAGCTAAGTCAGAATTACTTCTTTCACAAACTAATTCATAAGTGATATTGCCATCTTGTGCAAAAGGTATTTCGTGTAAAACATAATATCTAACTGCATCAACGCCAAAAAGGCTAGTTAAATCATCAGCATAGATAACATTGTTTTTACTTTTACTCATTTTCTTTAGATTAGTTAAAATCCAAGGATGACCAAATACTTGCTTTGGTAGTGGTAAATCAAGTGCCATTAACATAATTGGCCAGTAAATAGTATGGAATCTTAAAATATCCTTACCAATTAAATGAACATCAGCAGGCCAATATTTGTTATATAATTCTTTGTTGTTTCCACTAACATCATATCCTAAACCAGTGATATAGTTCATTAAAGCGTCAATCCAAACATAAATTACATGTTTAGGGTCACTGATTACAGGAATACCCCATTTATATGATGTACGTGATACACATAAATCAGGAATTGGATTTTTTAAGAAATTGTTAATCATTTCATTCTTTCTTGATTCTGGTTGAATGAATTTAGGATTATCATTGATATAATTTAATAATTTTTCTCTATATGGTTCAAGCTTTAAAAAATAACATTCTTCACTATTTTTAGTTACTTTAGCACCACAGTCAGGACAACATCCTTCTTTTAAATCTTTTTCTGTGAAATAAGATTCACAATCTACACAATAATATCCTTCGTAAACACCTTTATAAATATCGCCTTTTGCAAGCATTTTTTCAAATGCTTCTGCGACAATCTTTTCGTGGTCTTTATCTGTTGTACGAATAAAATGATCGTAATTTACGTTCATCATATCGTATGTATCTTTTAATTCCTTAGATACTTTATCAACATGTTCTTTTGGTGTTGAACCAAGCTTTAAAGCCTTTTGTTCAATCTTTTGACCATGTTCATCAGTACCTGTTTGGAAATATGTATCATATCCGTCTTTTTTCTTGTATCTTACAATGCAGTCAGCAAGTATAGCTTCATAAACATTACCAATGTGTGGTTTTGATGAAGTATAGGCGATTGCTGTTGTTAAATAAAATTTCTTTTTCATAAGAAATCCCACCCTTCAATAAACATTAAATATTATATCAAAACATATATATATTTTCAAATTAAAATATATAAATATAAAAATCTCAGGCTACTTTTTTATAGCCTGAGAATTATTATTTAGATTCTATTTAAGAAATCTTGAATATTATTCATTTGTTTTTTTAACCAAGGAACAGAGAATTGAAGTAACTTCATAAGTGGTGATGACAATAGCATCAACATAAATAAGAATATTAATTTATCAATTGATAATGCTCTAACTGTACCACCATTAACAGTTACATAGTCTACGTCTTTTACAAGTTGATAATCAGTAGTTACACCACCAATTACTAAATATTTATCGCTATTCATCTTAGGGTTAAGATCATAACCTTTATATTCATAATCTGTTATATACCCGTTTACAACATAATAATCATTACCTCTTGATGATGATTCTGATATTGTTATAACTGGACCAAGTGATGATTCTGATAATGAAATACTTGTAGTAATACTAGAATCCTCTGGGATAGAAATATAATATACTGTCTCTCCATCCTTTGGAACAATCTTTAATGAATCTTTATCATTATTTACAATTATTTCCGCGCCATTTTTGTCATAATAGCCTTTGAAATCTGATGTTAAGAAATCAGTAAATGTAAATGTACTTTCTACAATTACATCATTGTTATCTTCATCTTTTTGGATTTCAACAATAGAATTTAATGTTGTTGAATAATAAATTTTATTATCTTCTTTATCAGTTATGTAATATAATTGATCTTCATTTATAGTTTCTTTATCACCATAGACAGTAAATACATTAGAACCTGTACTTGAGGCATTAAAATATAATCTATTCTTTGATGTTTTAGTATTACCATTAGTTGAAATTTTTGGCAATTTAACTTCAAAAACATTGCCTTCATCATCAACTAATTTAGAATCATTTACAATTAATTCATAGCCACCATTTTCTGTCTTTGTAGTATTTAATCTAACACTTAATGTATCAGTTTTAAATTTAGACATAATATCGCTTGATACTTTAAATCCATAAGATTGACCATCAATTAGATATTCGCCATTAATTAATTCTACCTTAGGCATAATACAGTAATTAGCTACATAAGAAGAAGTCTTACCATATTTATTTTCATAATTATAATAAGCATTTGATTTAGTTAATGTCGTAGTCAAAGGCTTGTGGTCATAATATAAATAACCATTTGCGTCAACTGACAATAAATCTTCTAATTCTAATGAGAATGTCAAATTATCAATTTGGTATCCACCGGCATAAATATTACCATATTGGTCATATGAAACATCAGGAATATTAACCTTTAAATCAGTTATTTTATAATTTTCACCACTCTTGATTGCATAATAATAATCTTCATCTTCGTCTTTATATTTTGCAATAATTGTAGTTTGTTCATTGTAGGCAGCTAAATCTGTATAAACTCCATCAATGACATATTTACCAGCTTTTGAAACAGATATATCTGGATAATTTAAGATGTGATCTTCTACTAAATTTGATGAATAATATTCAAATTTAGTTACAAGTGGTCTAAATTCTAAGAACTGTGGAACTATTAATATAGCTAGTACAAACATTCCATAACAGAATGTACACAATGCTTTTCTTGGAGCATTGAATGGATGACACGCTTTAAATAGAACCATCAAACATGTATGTGTGGCAACTATTACTAATATAGTTGATGATGTAATATCATCAAGTACTAGCTTGTTTGACAACATGAAAATGATTAACGACAACATTACAATGACGAGGGCACCAGGCAGAGCCTTCCTAATAACATTGACCAAAAACTTACCTGTAACAGGATTGTTGTTAGGTTCGTTAACTAAATATAAAGATGGAATACCTATTGATAATAAATCAATCAAAATTAATTGACTCGCAGAAATAGGATAATCTCCTCTAATAATTGCAATAATACCTAATAATAATGAGAAAATAGTCTTTGTTAAGAATAATGATGCAACACTTGTAACATTATTAATAACTCTTCTACCTTCAGATACTACACTTGGCATAGAACCAAAATTAGAATCTAATAAAACTAAATGTGAACAGTTTCTAGTAGCTTCACTACCAGATGCTAAAGCGATAGAACAATCAGCTTCTCTTAAAGCTAAAATATCGTTAACACCATCACCTGTCATGGCAACCGTCTTATCATTTTCTTTTAATGTTTGAACAATAATCTTCTTTTGAGAAGGTGAAACACGTCCAAAGATAGTATATTCTAACGCAGCACGCTTTACCTCTTGGTCAGTTAAACCATCTAATGATATATATTTTTCAGCATTTGGAACACCAGCTCTTTGACCTATCATTGATACAGTGACAGGGTTATCACCTGATATTACTCTTACGTCCACACCAGATTCTTTAAAATACTTAATTGTATTTATTGCATCAGGTCTAATGTTGTCTTCAATCAATATTAAAGACAATACTGTATTTTTCTTTTCAGGTAATTTACGTTCTTTGATTTCTCCTTGTCTATGGACAAGAGCTAAAACTCTGAATCCAGCTTTAGCATATTTATCAACATCTTCTTTAATCTTTTCAAAATCTTCAACTAAAATAAATTCTGGGGCACCTAAAATAAATGTACCATATTTATCAAATGTTACAGCTTGATATTTTCTTTGACTTGAAAATGGAATAGTTGAAACTACATCCATTTGTTTGTCATCGCCATATTTATTGATAAGTGCCTCACTAGTCATATTTCTATCAGGCATCGCATTTAAAATTGCTGAAACGATATTTCTATTGACTAGACCATGAACACTTTCATATTCAATATCATCCTTAACAACCATCGTACCATCTGTAATTGTACCGGTCTTATCTAGGCAAATACAATTTACACGGGCAAGCATTTCGATACAATATAATTCTTGAACTAATACATTCTTTTTACCTAATTTAATAACACCAACATAAAGTGCGATAGATGACATCAAGAATAATCCTGATGGAATCATACCAATCATCGCACCAGCAGTTTTTCTAAATGGGTTTTGTAATGTATCTAGATTGACTATATCTAGTTTCAAAAACATTCTTACAAAGATGACACCACCAATAATTACAACTGGGAATGTCATAAATTTAATAATTCTATTTAAAGATATTAATAAGTCGCTCTTAGGTTTCTTATAAACCTTAGCTTGGCTTGATAGATTTTCGATATAATTATCTTTACCAACTTTATCAGCTCTGGCAACACAAGTACCAGATACAATAAATGAACCAGATAATAATACGTCACCAGGCTTTTTAATTATAGCGTCAGATTCACCTGTTAATAATGATTCATTTACTTCTACTTGACCTTCTAGGACAATTGAGTCTGTACAAATTTGATTTCCGTTTTCAAATATTAATATTTCATCTAAGACAACCTCGTCAACAGGTATTTCCTTAACAACACCATTACGTCTAACTTTTACATAAGATGCATTCATTAGTTGTAATGATTCAATCATCTTCTTAGCTCTAATTTCTTGAATTATACCGATTGTAATATTAATTACAACGATTAATAAAAACGCAAAATCAGTGATAGGAGCTCTAACTGAAATTAAGCATCCAGCAATAAAGAAAATTAATATATTAAAGAAAGTGACAATATTAGTATATAAGATTTTTCCTACTGATTTAGTCGTTTTCTTAACTGTCTTATTGACTAATTCATCTAACACTCTTTCTTCTATAATTTCAGTAGATAGACCAAAATCAATTTCAGGGTCATATCTAACTAAATTAGAAGGATTTTTCCTTATCATCTTACGATGCTTTTTGATTTTTTTGTATTTTATTATATCTTGTTTTTTCTTCTCTTTAGCTAAGGCTTTTTTCTCAGCTTTTACTTGTTTTGGAGTAAGTCTTTTAACTTCCTCTCTTACCTTTGGTAAGTTTTCTGAATCAGAATTTTCATCAATTGAATCAACTTCAAAATTTTCGTCATTTTCTTGATTTTCATCAATTGGATCAGCTTCGAGAATTTCTTCATTTTTTTGATTTTTCTTCTTCATTTTACTCACCCCTTACTTTTATACTTATTTTTATAATTTCTTCTAGTCTTTCTATATTGTTATTTAAATATAAATAACCAATTAGGCTTTCAAAGCCAGTGGCATCTAAATAATCCTGTAAGTCTAAATTCTTTCTTGAAGTATTAATATGAGAATTTCTTCCTCGCTTAAAAATTTGTATTTCTTCTTCACTCAACATATTATTTTCCATCAAATAATGAATTATATTTGATTGAGCAAGTCCAGATGTATAATTTACAACCTTTTTGTGTAGATTATTGACCTTTGTCACACCTTTAGACAACACATATTTTCTTATATATACTTCATAGACACTATCACCTATATAAGCAAGTGATAGACCATTTAATAAATTAGGATTAATTATATTAGATTCCATTCTTGTAGCTTACCTCTGTATTGGTCTGCAAGCTCAAAATTCTTATTTTGTTTAGCTTCATTCCATTTCTTATAAACATCTAATTGTTCAGGATTCATTGGTTCAATGAACAAATTGATTCCAAGACAATCAAATATTAAATTAAATGTGTTAAACTTTATAATCATTTTATCATAATCTTTACTTCTTAGTGAAGTATTTATTTCCTTTACAATATCATTGATTAAAGTTAATACATTTTGAACATTGAAATCTTGATTCATATATTCTTTAAATTTCAAAACATCAGAATCATCAACATTCTTGTTATTTAATAAATCTAAATATTGGGCAGTGTATAATACTTGTTTATACATTCTTTGCCACTTATCATATTCTTTAGCGTATTGATTAACTAAATCTTCGCTGTAATTAATAATACTACGATATGGCGAGAATAAGATTAATGATCTTAAAATCATACCATCCTTTTTAGTATCTAAATCTTTTACATATATAACATTTCCTAATGATTTACTCATCTTAGCACCAGCTAAGTCAAGTCTACCAACATGAATCCAATATTTAGCTAAATTAGTGCCATATAATGCTTTAAATTGAGCTATTTCATTTTCGTGGTGAGGGAATTTTAAATCCATACCACCGCCGTGAATATCTAAACCAGTACCAAATAATTTATAATTCATTACGACACATTCAGTATGCCAGCCTGGTCTTCCTTCTCCAAATGGTGAATCCCATTTAATACCAACATCAGTCTTTTTCCACAATGCAAAATCAAGTGGTGATTCTTTTTTACTGTCAACTGATATTCTAGCTCCACTTTCCAAATCATCTGTTACTTGATTTGATAAAATACCATAATCATCTAATTTAGATACTCTAAAGAATACATCTCCGTCGATATTATAAGCATATCCTTCATCAATTAACTTTTGAATGAATGAAATCATTTCATTGATAAAATCAGTTGCGTGAGGAATATCATCAGGCTTTTTACTACCTACTTTCTCACACGCATCAAAATATGCGTTTTCAAACATAGTAGCTACTGCCTTTTCAGTTGTGTTACCTTCTATTGCCTTTTTGATGATTTTATCATCAACATCTGTTATATTTGATGCATAAGTAACTTCATATCCTAAAAACTTAAGATATCTTCTCATCATATCATAAAATATGACAGGTCTTGCGTTACCGATGTGAATGTAATTATAAACTGTAGGTCCACACACATACATATTTACTTTGTTGCCGTTTTGTGGCTTGAATTCTTCTAACTTATTTGTTAGTGAATTATAAATTTGTAATCCCATTTTATTTCTCCTAAAAATACCGAAAAAAGAGCCAATGGCTCTATTTTCAAATTTAAATTATTATGCTAAATAAGCTTTAACATTTTCACCATAAACTGATGTGTCAGTTACATTTTTCATTTCTTCAATTGTACCAATTCTACTGTCTTGACTAACATCAATTCTACCAATTGTACTACTTGTGAATAAATATGCTATTCCAAATTGATAATCATCTTCATATGCGCTACAAGGAGTATATGAATTATTATCTAATGTATAATAAGTAGTTGTTGTGAAATCAGTTGTAGATGAAACATTATCATCTAAAGTTGCTACTAACTTAAAATATGTTTCATTTTCATTGAATTCTGTAGCTAATGTATAAACATCGTCATTTGAAGTATAGTAAGTTCCTGATACAAATGTATCACTTGTTACTGTTTCTAAAGTTGCTGTAATTGTATAATAATCTGGATGAATTTTAGTGATTGTGCATAAGAAATCATCAAAATCACAAGTCTCACCAATTTCTTTTCCAATATACCAATCAGTTTCTGTAATTGTTGTATATTCAGTATCAGTTGTTGGTCTATAACCACTAGCATAAAGATTTATAATATATGCTGAATCATGTTCAGAACATACAATACAATTTTCAATTGTTGATACGAATTCATTTATTTTACCGCCAAAACCGCCAATATATGCATATTCACGTTGAGCTTCGTATTTTTTCTTATCTGTATCTACTTCAACATCTTTTGAATAACATAAAGGTGTTTCTAATAAATTATTTATTTTTGCATTCTTTTCATCATCACTTAATGATTCATCAACTAAAGGATTTGAACCAGCAAATACATCAATTGTAGTATCAGCTAAGCAGCTTTCTAATTTAACAGTACCTGTATAATTGATACCAAAGAAACCACCGAAAGCAACTGAGAATCTATTATCTGCTGAACCTTCTGTTCTAGTAACATTAATGCTACCAATACCGATACAATCATAAACTAGATTAGTTGTTGAAATATCACCAATAAAACCACCTACGTGAGCGAATGCATCACCTGAATCAGTCTTTGACATAAAATATAATACGCCACCAAAACTATTATCAGCTTTACAATCGTAAGCTAATAATTTTTCTGAAGCTTTTGTACCTTGACATTGTGTTTCTAAATAAGCTAATGAATCAGTTGTTTCTAAATTTGCATCTTTTGCAGCTTGAATTAATTCTGAATAAGCTTCTTTAATAGTTGTTAAAGATTCATTGTTATATTTAATTGCTTGACCAATTAAACCACCAGCTGAAACCTTACATCTTAAACGATTAAAATACATACTAGAATTAGTAACATTTGAATTGATTACTGTTGAACCATCTGATAAACCAACTAAACCACCAAGATTAATTACTGAAGTTGAGTTAGCTTGAGCTTTAAATTCAAGACCATCAACATTTACATTATAAATTACTGTATTCTTAGCATTACCAACTAAACTACCGAAATTGATAGAACCTAAACCATTAGTATAATCAACACTTAAATTCTTAAGATTTAAATCAAAAATCATTGCGCCATCAGTATAAGCAAATACACCACTGTTTGTTGTAACATTGCTATCAAATGTAATATTTGATATTGTGTGACCATTACCATTAAATGTACCCTTAAAGATTTCTTTTGCACTAAATGGAGATGTGAATGTACTATCTGTTACTGAATCAAAATCTAAGTCAGCAGTTAAGATATAATCACCATTTAAGTCATCACTCATTGCTTCAAATTCTTCAATAGTTGAAATTGCAGTTGCTTCATTACTTGCTTTAGTAGTACATTCTACTTCAGCTTCTTTTTTATCTTTGCTCTTATAAGTGATGAATAATTTGAATTTATATTTAGTAGATTCATCTAAGCTACTAAATACTTGTTTACTTGTTGTATAAATATCATTTGAGAATGTCATTTCAGTATCGACATTGTCATATTCATATTTTTCTGTATCGCTGTTGTACTTATATTGTCTAACATGTGGAACAGCATCACCACTTTTTAAATTTTTGTTAGTACCAAATGTTGCAGTAACTGTTACTCTTGTCGCAGTCGACACAGCTGTAAGAGATGCATCAACACCACTTGAACCACATGATGTAAGTGATATTGTACATACAAAAGCAATAACTATTAACATTAAGGCACCAAGCTTTTTAAATAAACTCATATAATACCCTCTATCTTTTCACTTGAATTTTTTATTCAATAAATATAATAAACACAATTATTATAACCTAAATAGCGAAATATATCAATTAATTTTTTTACGCGTTTATATAAATATATAAAAGCCCCCTTTTTGCGAAAGGGAGCTTAAATATTATTCTTCTAATAATTTGTGATAATAAGGAATATCAGCGTCAAATTTGCTGTCATATTCTTCATTTGGTGTTTTAGTAACACCATAATCGTTAATTAGCTTATTTGCCAAAAAATCTGTAGTTTTATGTGCGCCTTGAACATTTAAATGATCACCGCCACCATTATCTCTCATATCATAATAATCAGTGTAATCATCAAAACCAATTTCTGTTCTATAATCTTCAGCATCTATAAATTCAACACCACGTGAATCACAGAATTCTTGAATTTTATTATGTCTAGCGTCTGACCAAGTTGCACTTGAATATGAGGCATAAAATAATACTTTTGCATTGTTTTTTTCGCATAAATCAACAATTTTGTTTAAGTTGCTTTTGACGCCCTTATCAAAAGGTTCACCTTTTACTGTTCTATCTGCGTGATAATAATCATCTCTAAATCTTTCAGGAACAGTAACTTGCTTTCTAAAGATAAAACCTCTTAGTGGATCTTTTGGATAATTTGGTACAGCATAGAAATTTTCAAAAGTTAAATCTTTCCAAAATAAATGATATTTTGTTACAAAATCTTTAGCCTTTACAAATAAATATTCTGTCTCGCTATAATTTTTGTAATATATAGCATCTGTTTCGACTATAACTGCCTTAGGACTTTGGTATTCAAATACACTTTCTAATTGTTTTCTCATACCTAAAACACTTTGTTTAGAAACACCACAATTATATGTTCTTAAACCGTAGTTTTCATAAATATATGTAGGTGAAAAACAAGCGAATGCGTCACTTGAACCAATAATTACTGCATCTAAAGAATCCTTAGGCTCATCTTTATAGCCTTCTCCTCTGTAAAAACGAGTAGCCTCGCTTGGCTTAAGCTTTCTAGGCACATATAAGAAAAGACTATATGTGAATAGGCCTAAAGATATTAGAGAAAATAATACTGCTTTTAAAATTCTTTTCTTTTTTAAATCCATATTATTATACCCCCTAGAACTTTCCATAAATTGGGTCTACAGGTTTGTAACTTGGACCATATGTACCAAAATATAATATTGCAAGAGCTAAAGCTAAATATAGTGACCATCTTAAAACTATATTCTTCTTATCAATTTCATCACGGATGTTTTCACTATAAATATGTAAAAACTCAACCAAAATTAAGAATGTTATAGATACAGCCATAACAACTAATTCAGGTACGTCAATTAATTCAGACTTAACGATATTTCCAATACCGCCAGTTTTGAATATTTGCAAAAACATCTTATAAAAATCAGTTAATGTTTCGGCTCTAAATAACATAATACCGATATTGACTAAAATAAATGTTCTAATTATTTGGAATGCAATATACCATTTTTTTGTCTTTAATTCTTCGTAACCCTTGAATTTCTTGCATAATTCTTGGATTAATATACCAAAAATCATTATGACATAATAATACATACCATAAATGAAATATTTAACTGTAGGACCATGCCATATACCACAAATAGTCCAAACACAGAATAAGCCTAATGCCTCAGGTATAAAAATAGATAAGAAATTATGACCTTTTTCAGTTAAAGTCTTTGATACTTTCTTACTAGAATTTAATGATACTGGATAGAAAATATATTCTTTTAACCAATTACCTAAAGACATATGCCATCTACGCCAGAATTCGGCAACACTCTTTGAAAAGAATGGCTTGTCGAAATTCTTATTTAATTTGATACCAAACATTTCAGAAACACCTTGTACCATTTCAATGATACCTGAGAATTCTGTATATAATTGAATTGTGTATAAAACAATTGTAAGTATTATTATACCGCTTGAATAATCGCCGTAGTTAGCGAACACTTCACTAGTAATTATGTTAATTCTATCGGCTACAACCATCTTTTTAAACATACCAAAAAGTACTAATTGTAGACCGTGAGTCATATTTGTATAATCGAAACTATGTCCTTCTTTAAGTTGAGGTTCCAATTTGTCATATGAATGGAAAGGTCCTTCCAAAATAGTAGGGAAATATGACATAAATAACATTACATTTAAGAAGTTTTTATCTCCTTTGAATTTACCTCTATAAACATCTACAATATAGCTTATAGCATTAAGTGTATAATATGAAATTCCTAATGGAACTAATACAAATAATGTAGGAATAGAATAATTTATATGAAATAAATTAAAGAATCCATTGAATATTTCGCCAAATAAATTTAAATATTTTAATATGACAATTGTCAAAACATTAAAAATGACACCAAGTGCCATTACTATTTTCTTTTTCTTATTATATTTAGCTTTTAAAGCTTTTCTTTCTTCTTTTTCTTTTCCTTCTTTTTCGAGTTGAAATTGATCATTATATTTGTTGATAATTAAACCAACTATGTAAATGCTTAATGTAGTTATAAATAAAAATACAACTAACCATTTACTAATTGTTATAAATAGAGCATAACTCGCAATTAATAACACCAAATATCTATATTTTTTAGGAAAAATAAAATAAATAATAAATACTAATGAACCAAATAACAATAATAATGCTAAATTTAAATTCATGTTATTTTCCTCCCCCTAAATAAAAACCTAGTCTAATATATCACTTTTGCATTTTTTTTGCAATAGTTTACACTTTTTATATAAAATATAAACTTAGTTTTTTATACTTTACATTTAGCCATTCAAAAGATATAATATTATTATTGAGTTTAGGGGGTGTATTTTATGCTTAGATTAGGTCTAGATGTTGGTTCAACTACTATCAAGTGTGTTGTCCTTGATGAAAATGATCACATAATTTATAAAGACTATAAAAGACATTATTCACACATAAAAGATAATATCATCGCCAAATTAAAGGAATTAAGAGAAAATAACATTATTGAAGATAATGTAAAGATAGCTATTTCTGGTAGTGCTGGTATGGGTATGGCTGATGGAGCAAAGATTCCGTTTGTCCAAGAAGTTTACGCGACAAGAGTTGCCGCAAATAAACTTATTCCTGGTACAGACTGTATTATAGAACTTGGTGGAGAAGACGCTAAAATCTTATTTTTAACTGACGGTATGGAAGTTAGAATGAATGGTTCTTGTGCCGGAGGTACTGGTGCCTTTATTGACCAAATGGCTACTTTATTAAATGTAGACATAACAGAAATAAATGGTTTAGCAATGAGCCATCAAAAACTTTATAGTATCGCTTCTCGTTGTGGCGTATTCGCTAAAACAGATATTCAACCACTTTTAAATCAAGGTGCTTCTAAATCAGATATAGCTGCCTCAATATTTAGAGCTGTAGTTAATCAAACAATCGGTGGCTTGGCTCAAGGAAGAGAAATTCAAGGTAAGGTTGCGTATTTAGGTGGACCTTTAACTTTCTTATCTGAACTTAAAGCTTCTTTTGATGAAGTCTTAAATACAGAAGGTGTATGTCCAAAGAATTCATTATATTATGTATCTATTGGTGCTGCCCTTTGTGCAAATGAAGAATTATCTGTTGAAAAAATATTAAATAGATTAATTGAATTTACTAATAAATCAACATATGCATACAATTCACCTTTATTTAATAATGAAGATGAATATAAAGAATTCTTAGAAAGACATGCTAAAGCACGTGTTGAAACATATCCACTTGAAGGATATGAAGGTAAATTATATTTAGGTATAGATAGTGGTTCTACTACTTTAAAGATTGTCCTTGTCGATGAAGATGGAAATATCCGTTTTGAAAGTTATCAAGGAAATAAAGGTAATCCAGTATCAGTAATTAAAGATATTTTAACAAAATTATATGACAAATATCCTAATTTAAAAATTAGTGCTAGTGCTTCTACTGGTTATGGTGAAGATTTAGCGAAGAATGCATTTAAATTAGATGGTGGCTTAGTAGAGACTATGGCTCACTATATGGCAGCCAAAAAATTCTTACCTGAGGTTGATTTCATTATCGATATCGGTGGACAAGATATCAAATGCTTCAAGATTGAAAATAATGCAATTTCAAATATATTCTTAAATGAAGCTTGTTCTTCTGGTTGTGGTTCATTCTTACAAACATTTGCCAACGCCTTAGGTTATGATATTAAAGATTTTGCTGAAATTGGTCTTCTAGCTAAAAAGCCTGTAGATTTAGGCTCTCGTTGTACCGTATTTATGAACTCAAGTGTTAAGCAAGCTCAAAAAGATGGTGCGACTATCGACAATATTTCTGCTGGTTTATCTATATCAGTTGTCAAAAATGCATTATATAAAGTTATTCGTGCGACTAGTAAAGACCAATTAGGTAAGCACATAGTTGTACAAGGTGGTACATTCAACAACAAGGCTGTGCTTCGTGCCTTTGAACGTGAATTAGGAATAAATGTAATTTGTCCTAATATCGCAGGCTTAATGGGTGCTTACGGTGCTGCTTTATATGCAAAATCATTAAAGATAAAAGAAAGTACTACTATTAATAAACAAGAATTAAAAGATTTCAAACATGAAGTTAAAAATATTCAATGTAGCGGTTGTAACAACCACTGTCTATTGACTATTAATACATTTAAAGATAATCCAAATAAATTTATATCAGGAAACAAATGTGATAAGCCACTTGGCATTAAAGCCTCAGTTAAGGGCGAAAACATTTATGAGTATAATAGAGAATTATTATCAAGTTATGGAACTAATCCTAATGCCACAAGAGGCGATATAGGAATTCCTTTAGTATTAAATATTTATGAAATGTTGCCATTTTGGCACACATTCTTCACAAAGCTTGGCTTTAATGTATGTCAATCAGGCTTTTCTGATTCAAAAACATATAGCCTTGGTCAACATACAATCCCATCAGATACAGTATGTTATCCAGCTAAGCTTGTTCACGGTCATATTGAAAAACTAATTAAAGAAGGACATAAGACTATCTTCTACCCTTGTATGTCATACAATATTGATGAACATCTAGGAGATAACCACTACAACTGTCCTATAGTTGCATATTATCCTCAAAATATTATCAATAATGTCGGTAATATTAAGAAGGTAACATTCATATCTGACTTTATCGCAATCGACAATAAAGAATTATTCGAAAAGAAAATTAAGATTGTATTAGACAAATACTTTAAAGGCATTTCTAAAAAAGAAATCAAAGACGCAAGCGACGCAGCTTATGCTGAATACAATAATTATTTAGCAAAGATACGAGCTAAGGGTCTTGAATATATTAATAAAGCTAGAGAAAAACATCAAGAAATAGTTGTTTTATCTGGTAGACCATATCACCAAGATCCACAAGTTAACCATGGTATCGATAAATTAATCGCTTCTATGGGCGCCACTGTTATAAGTGAAGAATCAATATCAAATTTAACAAATAAATTCCCTGTACATGTATTAAATCAATGGACATATCATTCAAGATTATATTCAGCTGCTCAATATTGTACTCACGAAGATGATATGAATTTAGTTCAATTAGTTTCATTCGGTTGTGGTGTCGATGCAGTTACAACTGATGAATGTAAATTAATATTAGAATCACGTGGTAAAATATATACCCAAATTAAGATTGATGAAATAACAAATCTTGGTGCTGTTAAAATAAGATTAAGAAGCTTATTTGCTGCACTTAAACAAAAGAGGGAGGAAAATGAATAATGGAAAATAATAATTGTCCTATTAAACAAGAAGTTGATCCAATGTCATTTGATTACCCTCGTTTTAAACAAGATATGGTTAAGACTCATACAATTTTAATTCCTAATATGTTACCTATTCATATGACTTTAATAGAAAACATATTAACTCAACAAGGATATAAAGTTGAAATAATGAGAAACGAAGGTCCTGATGTAGTAACTGAAGGATTAAAATATGTACACAATGATACTTGTTATCCAGCACTTTTAGTAATTGGTCAATTCATCGATAATCTAAATCATAGAAATGACTTAGATAAAGTCGTATTATTAATTACTCAAACTGGTGGTGGATGTAGAGCTTCTAATTATCTACACTTATTAAGAAAAGCTCTAATTAAAGCTGGTTATGGTTATATTCCTGTCGTATCTTTAAATATGTCTAATCTAGAAAAAGATTCAGGTTTTAAATATACACCTAAATTAATATTTAAATTAGTTGCCGCTATAACTTATGGCGATGAACTTATGTATTTAAGAAATAAGTGTCAAACTTATGAAGTAAATAAAGGTGACACTAAAGCTTTAACAGATAAATGGATAAAAGATATATCTTATCAATTTGAACATAAACATGGTACATCTTATAAAGATATCAAAAAAAATCTATACAATATGTGTAAAGATTTTGATAATCTAAAATTAGATTTATCACATAAAAAACCAAAGGTTGGTATAGTTGGTGAAATATATATCAAATACGCTGCCTTAGGTAATAACCATCTTGAAGATTTTTTAGTAAGCCAAGATGCTGAAGTTAACGTACCAGGCTTATATGGATTTTTATTATACTGCTTCTACAACAATATATACGATTATGAATTATATGGTAAGAATAAAAAAATGTCTAAGATATCTAAATTCATTTTATGGTATATGAAGCGAAGAGAAACACTTATGAGAGATGCAATGAAGGATACTAAATTCACACCAATGAATTATTTTCATCATACAAAGGATCTATCAGAAGGTGTACTTGACCATGGTACTAAGATGGGTGAAGGTTGGTTACTTACAGCTGAAATGATGGAATTGACTGAG
Source organism: Acholeplasmatales bacterium (assembly GCA_024695025.1). Classification (GTDB taxonomy): domain Bacteria; phylum Bacillota_I; class Bacilli_A; order Acholeplasmatales; family Anaeroplasmataceae; genus Anaeroplasma. The sequence continues at coordinate 8,142 of JAILIY010000085.1, read as the reverse complement.
GAAGGTTACGAAAACATCATTTGTGCTCAACCATTTGGTTGTCTACCTAACCATATTTGTGGTAAAGGCGTAATGAAAAAAATCAAACAAATCCACAAGGAAGCTAATATAGTTGCCATAGATTATGACCCTAGTGCGACTAAGGTTAACCAAGAAAACAGAATTAAATTAATGCTTGCAATCGCCAAAGAAAGAATTAAAGACGACGATAAGGCTGAATTATAATAATTAAACTCTGATGAAAAAAAATAATCCCAAACGGGATTATTCAATATCAACATCAGAGTTTTTTTGTATTTTTACATTATTTTCTTTAGAATCAAGGTATTTAATTACACCAAATGATACAAAAAATATTGCAAAAGCGAGTATTACAGCACCCAAACAATCAGTAAAGAAATGATTACCTGATTTAATTCTACCTATAAATACTAATAGTGATAATATTGCACCTATTATAGAAACAGGAATTAAATATGATTTATAATCATCTTTTCTACTTACATATAATACAGTATACAATGAAATATAAGTAACTAATAATACATGTGTTGATGGAAAAGAACTTTCATTTTCAAAGTAAGGACGATTATTAATTACGATAACGAAATCAAACAAAATCCATAAAGCTATTATAAATACAATAGAAAAACCGAATACTAATAACTCCTTTTCTACTTTAAATAAATTGCCTGTATCAAATAAAGATAATAAACCCTTTACAGCAAATATGCATAATACAACAATAGCTGAATATAATACTAAATCACTTAAATCATCCCACATACTAGATGTGTCGTTAGGTAAAAACTTTTTATTTATTGTTTGTAAACCAACTTCTGATTCATTAATGCCTAATTTAGCTGTATCAAATTGTAATAAAACAATCATTAATCCGAACATAAATAATAGGACAATACCTATTATAAAATAATTATTAAAAATTTTTTTCATTTATACCACCTAAAAATAAGGACTCGCACATGCGAGTCTTTAATTATATTTTCTTAACTTGATTAACTGAGAATTCAGTTGGAATAGATGAACCAAATAATTCAGTTAAAACTGTGATGATTTCCTTGTCTTCATTAACTGATAAAACAGTGTAAACATTGTTTGCGAAACCACCTTCAAGGATTAATACTTGATCACCAGGGTTAATGTCAAGCTTAGGTTTAGTAATAAAGCCAAGCTTATTTAAGATTACGTTCATTTCATCTTTACCTACTGGTACTGGTTTAGTACCTCCACCAGATGAACCTAAGAAACCTGTAACCTTTGGTGTGTTACGAATCATAAACCAAACGTCTTCATTCATTCCTTCAACAGGATCAATTTCCATTTCTACGAAAACATAACCTGGGAATAATTTATTAATCTTTTCTTTTTTATTGCCATTCTTATCAATTACTTCATATTTTTCTTCTGGAATAAGTACTTGATAAATTTGGTTTTCCATCTTATAAGATATTCTTCTTCTTTCTAAGTCTGTCTTAACAGAATTTTCATATCCAGAATAAGTTGTTACAATGTACCATCTTTTCATATAATCTTTCCTCCACTAGAATATCAAACCGAATAGTTCGACCATTAAATAATCATACATTAGGAATAAACCAATGAATATGATTAAGAATATAAATACACGAATACAATTACCTACAAACTTAGGCATTGTTAACCATGTTACTTTTTTAAATTCTGGGAATGATGGCTTAAAGAATGGCCATACTGCATATATTAAACCAAGTGATGAAGCACCAACTAAGATCCAAGCGAAAACCTTTGAGTGAGAACCAATTACTGGGAAATCATCTTTAACTAATAAAGAATGATTTAAAATTAGACAACCAAGTAATAATGTAATTACAGAAATTACAATGAATAACCAAGTTTCCCATTTATGTTCTTCCTTTAGATATTCGCCAATTCTAAAGATACCTAATTTTTGTTCTTTCTCTTGTTTCTTTTCAATTTGAGATTTAATCTTCTTTTCTACTTCTTGTTTCTTTTTAATATCTTCTTCTCTTTTAAGTGATTTTTGTGTATCATCTTCATCTGTTGATTCTTCTACTTTTTCAGCTTCAGGTTTTGTTTTTTCTTTAGATTCAACAACTTCTTCTTTTTCTTCAACATTTTCAGGTGATTCATTAGTAGCTTCATCATTTAAATTTTCATCAGATACTACTTTATCTTTTTCATCTGCCATTATGATATCCTCCTATCTAGTCTCTTTATGGATAGTATACTTATTGCATACAGGACAGAACTTTTTAAATTCTAATCTAGTTGTATTCTTTTGAGGGTTTTTAGTAGTTTGATAATTTCTGCTTAAGCATTCTTCACAAACTAATATTACTTTTTCTCTCATTAGAATCAACTCCTTTTTAAGTGAAAATAAAAAAACCTTTTTATCGGTCCAAAGTTATTTTAAAACATAATTTGATTTAAGTCAACAACTTTAATGATTTTTGATAAAAAGGTATTTTTTTTATAAATAATTTACAATTATTTCTTTTAGATATTCTACTACTATTTTATGCTTTTTAAGTACGTATCTATAATCTAATTGATATTTCCTAGAAAAGCCTTTTAAAGATAAACTATAACATATACATTCGAAATATATATTTAATGATACTTCATCATCTTTAAATTTTTCATGAATATCTTTGGCTATAAAATTATGATATCTTTTATTTTCTGGTTTATATTGGGTCCAGTTCTCGTTTAGATTCAATAATATATTACTATTGTAATAGTCACAATTGTTCTTTAATCTATTTATTCTTCTAATAAATGATAGACAAAAGTAAGTATAAAATGTAACATGTAGACCAGTATTATAGTTTCTTACACAACAATGTAAAATCATAAATCCTTCTTGGACTAAATCTTCATATTTATCAGAATCTAAACAATTTCTTCTTGCCATCTTAACAATTAGATGTTTATATTTAAAAAATAAATATTCTAACGCTTTATCGTTTCCTTCATTAATTAAATACAATAATTCGAAATCATTAATATTATAATACATTAATCCTTATTGGCCATCAATAAAGAAAGAACTATACCACAAGATACACTGGCATTTAAACTATTTACATGACCTACCATAGGGATAGTTATTAAATAATCACTTGCCTTGACTAAAGTCTTTGACATACCAAAGCCTTCACTTCCGATTATTAAAGCTAAATTTAAATTACTGTCGATATCTTTAGCTAAGGTATCGCCTGAGGCATCGGTACCACAGATCCAATAATTTAATTTTTTTAGTTTATCTACTACTGAATTTAATGAATTAACATACATTATATTGACGTATTCAATCGCCCCTGTAGATACGTGAGCTACAGTCTTATTAATTGATACACTTCTATTCTTCGGTAATATAATAAGATCGTAACCAAAGGCATCTACACTTCTAATTATGGCGCCTAAATTGTGAGGATCTTGAATGCCATCAAGTATCAATACTCTACCTTTTTCTTTAGGTAATGATGATAAAAAATCTTCATTTTTAATTTCATAATCAGCTCTTATAGCTCCATATCCTTGATGTGAATCACCAAATTCTTTATTCATCACATCTTTAGATACAAGCTTATATTTATAGCCTTTATCATCTAATAAGCTTACGATATTCTTATCTTTTTTATAAATATCATCAATGAGATAAACGGATTCAATTTTAGCTTTACTATGTATAGCGGCATATACACAATTCTTTCCGTAAATTTTAATCATATAATTACTCCAAGTTCAAAAAGATTATAACATATAAATTAACATGAATAAACTATAATTAATTTATAATTTGTGATAAAATTATAAAAAGGGGGTAATATAATGAATAAAAAGTTTAAGTTAATATTTATAACATCAATTATCTTTATGTTCCTTTTTTCATTAATTAAACCCAATACTTATGCCTGGTATACAGGTAAAGGTTCGATAAAGGTAAATTATGTTGATGAACAGGGTACGGCACTTATGATTGCCGATGACGGGTCTAGTAATTTAAGAAGCTTTAATTTCCAATTCGATGATGCTGGTAAAGAATACAGTATACCATCGCCTGAATATGAAGGTTATACACCAGATATTGATATAGTAACAGGAGTTTTTCAAGGAGATGTTGAGACAACTGTAACCTATTATAAAAATCAAAATTATAAATTAATTATCAATTGTGTAGATATTGAAAATAATATAATTAAAACATTAGAATACGAATATGAAAATGGATATCAATATAATATTGATTTAGACATCATCGAAGGAATGACTCCTAGTCAAAAGACTTTAATAGGTACACTAGATAAAGATGAAACTTTTAATATTACATATACTAAAAATGTATATAAATTGACAATTAATTGTGTAGATAAAGATGGTAACAATATCAAAACAGTTGAATATAATTATGAATATGGATATCAATATAATATTGATTTAGATATAGTTAATGGTATGACACCTAGCCAAGCTACCTTATCTGGTACAATAACTGATGATACTTCTTTTGATATTACATATACTAAAAATGTATATAAATTAATAATAAACTGTGTAGATAAATATGGTAACATTCTTAAAAAATTAGAATATAATTACGAATATGGATATCAATATAATATTGATTTAGATATAGTTGATGGTATGGCACCTAGCCAAACTAATTTATTTGGCACAATGACTAGTGATTCTACTTTCACCATCACATATACATATAGAATTAGAACTGTAATAATTCATTATTATGATATCAATTTTAGAAGATTCTTATTCGATGAAATTATTTGTTTTGAAGGAAATGGTTATTTAACAATCTATCCTCCTCAAATTTGTGGATATTATACGTGTCCTCCATTTACAATTTATGTAGATAAAGATTTAGATGTATATGTTACATATCAAATAATTAATTGTAGTTACAGATGTATAAATTATTGTATATGAAATGAAAAAGCTACTTCAAAGTAGCTTTTTTTGTTTTTCTAATTTTAAGATTGAGTCCAAGTCTTTAAGCTAGAACCATCTTTATATAATATATAGCTTTGTCCTTTTGTTAATAAATCTGAGGCAATTCCAAGCGCGCTATAAGTTGAAGTTAATTTAAATGTTATTAAAACGTCACTTGAACCTGATTTAGTTATTGTATATGTACCTGATGAGAATGATTGTGAGCTTGAACTACTTGAACTGCTTGAACTGCTTTGAGGTCCGAAGCCGCCTCCCATCATTCCTCCCATTGAACTAGAGTTTCCAAAGCCTACAGATGGAACTGATGACTTAGATGTTATATTACTATAATAACCTAAGGCTACAAATGTACCTCCTTTAATGCTTATACTTCCATCGACATCAAGTGGGGCTGCCATTTCAGTTGCGTTTAAAACCTTTGATACTATAACGCCACCAGTTTGTGTAAAAGATCCATTTGAATCAACACCATCAACATCATTTCCACTCATTGTCACATCTATATAACCTCCTGCGACATTGATAGCTGATGAAGCATTTAAACCATCATCAGTTGCGTAAACTTCAATATTTCCACCACTTATATTTACTACATTGCCTTCAATTCCTTCGTGAGCACTTACTAAAATATTTCCATCTGTAATATTTACAGTATTGTCTGAATGAATTGCGTCATCTTTTGATGTTAAATCTAATGTACCTTTTGTGATATTGATATTTTTAGCTGAATGAATTGAATCATCATATGTGTTAGCCTTTATATCACCACCACCTATAGATATAATACCATCTGATTTAATACCTTTAGAGCCACTACTATTTCCTGTAACATTAAGTGTACCACCAACTATTGTAATATAGCCTTCAAATGAAGATGATGATGTGTCATATGATACATCAATACAATCATTCGTTTTAGATGTAACATTAAGTGTACCACCTTCTAGATAAAAGAATGCATCTTCTTCATCATTTTCAACATGGATACAATCAGCACTTGCAGATACAAGTGTTACTGTTCCATCTTGCATTCTAAATGAGTCGTTACAATCTAATGATTTTTCCTCTGCATTTACTACTATAGTACCATTAGTAATTTTTAAATCATTTTTACATACAATACCATGTATTTTAGAATTTATATTTAATGTACCACTACCTGTGATTGATAAATCATCTTTTGAATGGATAGCACCATCAATATTTGATGAACCTACTGCGTAGCTTGTTGTATATGTAGTTGTAACTGTATTTTCACCAATTAAATGAATAATTGTCTTTTCTGCATTTTCAACATAAATTGCAGCTTTACTTGAATGAGTAATTGTTACATTTTCAAATACTATATGAACATTTTTAGTATCATTTGAATCTGTATTAATTATTATTTGATGATTTTCTATACTGCCCGTAAAATAATATGATCCACCGGCTGTAATTGTATAATCTTGACTCAATGTAGATAAATCTATTATTTCGCTACAATCATCTTTTGTTACATCTTTTGTATCACCATCTGAAAACATATCAGTAGCTATTGTTACAGTTTCTACATCTTCTATTTCTGTATTATCATTACTATTATTATTGATAATATCATCACATGAAAATAATCCTAAACATGATAAACCTAATAAAGATATTCCTATTAGTTTTTTCATTTTCATAATAATCAACTCCTAATTTATTTTATAAAACACCTGAATCGTCTGAATAAGGTAATATTTGAATTTCTAAATTACCATTTAATGTTCTTAATTCATCGATTAATGCCTTTTCTTGATTTCCGTCTTTCATTTTAATTTTGAAATATAATTTAAACATTGAACCCATACCTGTTGTTTTAACTCCAACACTTTCAAAATCCTTTAAATAATTATCAAATGTCTTTTTGAATACATCAGTATAATCTAATGATTCTGGAATAGTAATCTTTAAAATCTTATCTTCATTATAATTTTTATGTTCAAAGATATTTAAGAATGTTAAACCATCATAAATTAATGCTAAACCGATTAGAATGATAGCTCCGTATGCTAAATAACCCATACCGAAGGCTACACCACCAGCCATTGTTACAAAAATAGATGCGATCTCATCAGATGAACCTGGGGCACTTCTGAATCTAATTAAGGCAAAGGCACCACCTATTGCAACACCTACACCGATATTACCATTAACGAATAATAGAATAGCTCCTACTAGAAATGGTAAAATTGAATTTACTAAGAAAAATCTCTTTGTTGACTTAACTCTAAATGAGATTAGCCAAGAATAAATAAAACCTGTTATTAAGGCAACTATAGCCATTAAGAAAAATTGTTGTACTGTTGAAAATTTACTACTGTCAAAAATTGAATCAAACATATATTATACTTCCTTTCACATATTTAAAATTTGTCTTTTGTAAGCTTCTCCTACTTTAGAAAAGCTTGCTTTATAAATCTTCGCATCATTTAATATTTTTGATAACCATAGTGGAATAGCTTGTTGTACTTTAACTTCAAGTATTGCACTACCATCAGGTAATAATGATATACCATCCATTGATTTATCTAAGCTTAAATCATCATGTCTATATCTTGGATTGTAATCAATTGTAAGTCTTAAGTCGCCATCTGGTTCAAAATAGGCAACTCTATCATAAATTACTAAGAATTGTGGAATAAGCTTTTCATAAAAATCTCTAAAATAAGTTATTTCTTTTGCTATTTGTCCTTCTGCTATTTCAGAATTTTCATTGAAAAAGTCATTAACATCATCAACTGATGTTGCAACTCTTCTTTTGTAAACTACTTCATATGCTTTTCTTTTTAATTCTAAATAAACTGGTTTACCTGGTTTATTTAATCCATATGATCTAAGTCTAACCTTTTCTTTAAATTCAGGCTTATCTAATGATTCTCTAATTAATCTATAATTTGGAGTATCATAATATAAACTAGCTATTGATGTCTTACCATATTCATCAACTTTCATATGACCTTCTAAATGATTTACTAAATAATTTATTTGTTCTGAATTTAAAATATATTTAATTTCATATCTCTTCATTACGCTAATTGCATCACTCATAAATAAGTCCTCCTTTTTTTAATCTATGCTTTCTTTTTACAACTACATTCTAGCATAAAAAAAAGAGAAAAAAAG
>JAILIY010000084.1 GCA_024695025.1 Acholeplasmatales bacterium | reverse complement strand
CTTGATGATTTAGATATTAAGCCTGAAAATTATAAATTTGAACTAAAAGATAATATTTATTTTAGTTCAAATTTATAATTTTCAGGCTTAATATCTAAATCATCAAGTGTAAGCTTAGGTAATTTATTTATATCATCTTCACTTGATTCTTCATTCTGATAATCAATTAATTTTTTATTCATTAAAATTAAATTATCTAATTCTTCATCTGTTAATGAATCTTTATATTCTTTTAATTTTTTTGAAATTAATTCGTCCTCTTTAGACATCGAATCTAAAGTTGGCACTAATTTAACAAATGATTTATGCTTATTATTTACAAATATATCTTTTATTAAATTTTCAAAATAATTATTGTTGATATCTTCTTTAAATTCTTTAAAATATTCTATAGTCTCAAGGGCACTAAATGGACAATTATCATCATATAAATATGATGTTAAAGCTGCCATAATAATAAGTAAGCCCTTTGGCATACGAGATGAGAAACTTCTTTCTCTATTTTCAAATTCAGCATGATTTATTAAAGATAATATTGTTTCTTTATCTAAACCATTTTTTAATATGTTTTCAAATTCTTCATCGATGATTTTAATGAATTTGTCCTCGTCATCTGGATTAGAACCAGTTGCCGTAATAGAGATGAATGGTTCTAATATTTCAATTTCAAAATAGGCATCAATATCAGTTGCGATACCTTCTTTTTGAAGTTTTTCTTTTAATTTAGCACCAGGTATATTAAATAGGGCATCGACAATAATAGATACTGCCTCTACTGTTTTAATATCTAATATTGAAGGAAGTGATATATTGTAGCTTAAGAATGTTTTATCTTTAAGTTCTCCTTCTGTTTGATAATATGATGTGTCATAAACTGGCTTATCAAATTTAGGTTGATATTTGATAGTCGTATCAAAATCAATCTTGTCGAATTTAGATAAATATTCTTTATCTAGCCAATCAAGTCTTTCTTCCATATCACAATCACCATATATATAAATATATGAATTAGATGGTGAATAATATTCACTGTGGAATTTTAAGAATTCTTTATAATCTAAATCAGGTATATATTTAGGGTCCCCACCTGATTCTAGTCCATAGGCTGTATCTTTATATAAAGAATGCATTATTTGTCTTTGTAAAATTGATTGAGGGTCAGAAAATGCTCCTCTCATCTCATTATAGACAACACCATTATATGTGATAGGATCATTTTTATCTAAAATATGATAATGCCAGCCTTCTTGTCTAAATATTTCTTCATGTTCATAAATATTTGGATAAAATACTGCATCCATATATACACTCATTAAATTTTTAAAATCTTTTAAATTTAAACTGGCAACAGGATACATTGTCTTATCTGGGAATGTAAAAGCATTTAAGAATGTATTTAAACTAGATTTTAATAATTCTACAAATGGATCTTTTACAGGATATTTTTTAGAACCACATAAAACAGAATGTTCAAGTATATGGGTAAGACCACAGTTGTTGATAGCTGGTGTTCTAAAGGCAATAGAAAAAACTTTATTTTCATCTTCATTTTCCATTGTACAAATTCTCGCACCACTTTTGTTGTGTCTATATACAGATACTTTAGATTCTATTTCATCTATATATTTAGATTCTATAAAAGTATAATTTTTCATAATAATATTCTCCTTATAAACACAAATGCCACACTAGGTGGCATTCATTTATATCTTTCTTGAATCGTGACATGTAAAATAAATTATTTGATATTTTTTAGAAATATCTTTCATTAAATTTTTACATAATCCAAGCTTTTCATCATCAAAATTAACAAATGGATCATCTAGGATAATGAATGGTTTTTCTTTTGGATATAGACAATCAATTAACGCAAGTCTCATACAAAGAGAAATGATTGATTGATATCCTCTAGAATATGAATCCAATCCTTTTATACCATTATCTGTGATAAATTGGAACTTAAAATTGACATCAATATTGTATTCACTGGTATTTTTTAACATTAATGATACATATTTATTGACTGAATCCTTCATTGGTTTAACATATTTTTCAAGAAGGGAAGTTTGACTTTTCTCTAAGAATTCAACAGAAAGTTCAATTAATCTATATTCATTTTCTAATTGTCTTATCTCTTCAGTTAATGTATTTCTAGATAATACAAGACAGTCATATCTAGACATTTCACCTTCAAGTTCTGACAACTGATTGATATAAATAAGCTTGTTGTGGGTGATAGATTGAATCTTATTGTCAATTGACATATTTTCTTTATTAAGATCTTCTATATCAATAATATCATCACTTAAATTACCTAAATCATTTTGTTTAATATATTCTTCTTTAATCTTGATTTTCTCATCTAAATTAGCCTTTAACGCTACTTTATTACGCAAATGGGTGTTTAACTCACCGATACGTTCTTCTGTTGTACGTGCGGTTTCTGAATTATTAAATTGACCCAAGAAATGTAAAATTTCATTGTCTAATAGCTTAATTCTATTTTCAAGTGACTCATTAGATTTAACAGTTGTTGAATATTCTTCTTTAGTTTGTTTGTAATTTAATAAACCATTTCTAACTAAGAATAAATTATTTCTAAAATCACTAGAATATAAATGATATTTACCAAAGAATTCTCTTAATTCTTGGTCAAGTCTAATCATTTCAAAATCATATGTTTTAACGTGACCACCAACGAGTCTATTAGTGTTTCTGTTGTTAGTCATCATAAACGAAAACGCAGCACCTATTATCACAAAAAGTGATGTGATAGCAAGTGATACAGGTAAGGCTAGGAATTTAACACCCCAGTCTAATAAGAAATATAACAAAAGTGTTAAACCAGCACCCAAAAGAATCACAAGTGATAAGACACATAATATGATACCTAAAATAGGTTTATCCTTTTTAGGTGTCACTTTGTGAGATTCAATAATGTTTTTTGTTTGAACATATCTATCGATTTTTTTATCTACTGCCGTAATTTCTTCATCTGTTGGAATATTAGAATCATTAAACATCTTATTTAATGTTTCAAGTTTAGATGGAGTTTTTGCATGTTTAGATAATACTTCATATTCTAATCTTAAATTTTGAAGTTCTTTATTTTTACTTCTTATATTTAAGACTTCTTGTTGAGTTACATCATGACCATTAAATACTTTATCATTTTTTTCAAGTTCATGTCTTGCCTCAATGATATCTTCATCATATTTAGTCATCAATTGTAATTTAACTTTTTTATCTTGGTTTTTACCATATTCAGTTATTTTAGTATTGATGACATCCTTTCTTTCTTTTAAAAATTCAAGTTCTGCATCAATTAATTCAATATTACGATTGACATTTCCTATTCCTGATATTTTAGAATCAGCCTCACTAATTTCAGCTTCTAAATCAAATAGTTCTTGTTTCTTATCTATTATAAGACCCTTTTTACTATTTAATCTTAAAGTGTGCTCTCTACTTTTTAAAATATCGATCGCATCATCAAATGATTGAGTGTCATTAGTACCACCAATAAGATTTGCAAGCTTAGCTTCAATATCAGAACCAAACCCATCATCTAAATCCTTTTGAGGTATAAATACACTTCTTTCAAATGAATCGCCATTAAGATTTAATAATTTTTCACCGATATTAGATTCCATATCTACTTCTTTACCAGTTTTTAAATTATAAACCTTAAGGATATCACCTGTTTGGCGTTTAGGGGCAAATGAACGTTCTATACGATATTGTATTCCATCCACCTCAATTGTTAAAAAACCGCCAAATGAAGTTAAATTAGTCCAAGGTGTATATTTAAGTCTTTCTTGTCTATCAAGACCATATAGCATAGATTTAATGAAGATAGTCAAGGTTGTTTTACCCCAACCATTCTCCTCATATATAGTATTAATATTGTCTTTAAAATCATATTTAAAATTTGATATTTTACCAAAATTATCAACATATAAGCTTAGGAGTTTCATTATAGATCCTCCTTCATTAAGGCTTTAATGCCAAATTCAATAACTTGGTTTTTATCTTCTTCAGATAAATTACTCTTTAATACATTTCTTATAAATTCACCCTTTAAAGAAATATCATTTTCGTAATCTCTAGGATTGATTTTAAGTGTTGAATCATCAATTATTTTTGCAAAATAATATTTTTCATTTAAAAGGTCAGAAAGCATTTCATTTTGTTTAAATATATCTAAATTATATTTACCTACAAGTCTAACCTTAATCATGTCTTTTTCTTTGATGTCATCACATTTAAGTAAAACTAATCTTTTAACATCAACAAAATTTTCACAATCAGATATATCTACTATAACCTCATGTAAAACTCTTTGGGCAAATGGTACAAATTCACTTTTAATTTTATTTCCAATAACTTCAATTAATGAAAATCCTTTTTCACCACATTCGTCAAAGCCACGGCCCTCAAGGCAGCCAGGATAAACATATTCTGTCCTATCATCGATATTTCCACGTGTATATTTATGAATGTGTCCTAAGGCCACATAATCGATATATCTGTCCTTTAAAAATGAAGCGTGTAAATTAGTATTTATATCGCCGTGAATTATTAATATATTTACTCTGTCTTCTTTTAAATTCAAATCTGTAAAATCATATTTATCTGTATAATTAATACCAGTAATATCACAGTCACTATACGAATAAGTTTCAAATTTTTTGGAAAATGTTTTTAAATTTTCAGGTATAGTATTTATATTATTTATAAATGAATCTTCTTCATGGTTACCTGTGACATATAAAAAGTCAATGTTAGGATTTGCGTTTATTACATCAACGATAAACGCTTTTGACTTTTGGCTTATACGACTAGAATCAAATAAATCGCCAGCGATGATTATTCTATCGACACTATGCTTATTTGCATAATCGACAAGGCGCTCAAAATTAGCTAATAATTCTCTTTTACGATCTCTTTGAATTTGACTATTAAGATTTGTCTCTAAAACTGAGTCTAAATGTAAATCAGCTGTATGGATAATCTTCATATTTTCCCTCTACTATAAATACTATTTTAATTATACCTTAAAATAGCTATTTTTATAATATAATTTTGTATTTTATTATAATGATTTTTTATGAATTATGAAGTAAGAAAAAATCTCGATTATAATTTTCGATAATTGAGATATACCAATTATATGTTATAATTATTTTAAGGGGAGGCTATATATGAATTCTGAAACAAAAAAAAGAAATTTGTTTTTGAGATACCTAATTGTCCTACTAGACGGTATATTATTAGGTTTAGTTAGTATCGGTATACCTGGTTTTAGTGCCTCCACAATCGCTGTAATCATTGGTATTTACATAGTGATGGTTGAGGCGATGGCTAATCTATTCTCTAATTTCAAAAAGAGTATTACATTTTTACTAGTTTTATATACTGGTTACGCTATAGGTAGTGCAATAGCTGCAAAAACAATCGTTACATTATTTAATAATTATCCACTTGGTACGACAATAGCGATAATCGGTTTGATACTAGGTTCATTTCCTGATACATTTATCGCAATTAAAGGCAATTATAAAAAAATATCAGGTTATATTGTATTTATAATAATAGCAGTAGGTATTTTATGTTATAACTTCTTCGCAACTAAGTCTGATGAATCAGTTGTGTTCCCAACTAATTTTGATATAGTATTCTTAGTGAGAATGACACTTATTGGATTTATTACTTCTGCAACATTCATTATACCTGGAGTGGATTTCGCGATAGTATTTTTATCACTAGGTATGTATATTCCATTTACTGAAATGTTATCTTCTTTTATAGATTTTGGAAATACTCATTATTTTTCAAATCTAGTGCCTTACGCAAGAATATTATTATTCTATTTACTTGGTTATTTTACTGGTGTAATATTGCTAAGTAAATTAATTAAAATATTAACAAGAAAATATAAAGCCCAAACACTATTTGCCAATGCCGCATTTATTGTAGTGGCACCAATAATAGTTGTAAAGAATTGTATCTTTGATAATAAAGAATTAAGTAGTTATCATTCTTCATTAAAAGAAATATTAATAGATTATGATTTAAAACAAACTATAGTTGGTTTAATACTTGCAATAATATCATTTGCGTTAATATTTTATATTGGATATAGACATAGACAAAATGAACGTAAACGTACAGAACAATTATTATCAGCAGTTGATACAAATGTTAAAGAATTGGTTGAAAAGAAACGTAAAGAAAAAATTAAATCAAATGATGAAAATATATCTAATATCATAGATATTAGTGAAAATGAAATTATTGAAAAACAACCTATAACGAAAGAAAGTGAGGATTAATTAATCCTCACTTTTTTCAGTATCATCAGTTTTTTCTTTTGTTTGAATGCCGTAGCGTAGCTTATCTTCTTCTATTAATTTAATGATTACATCAGCAATCATAGGATCAAATTGAGTTCCCTTACAGCGTTCAAATTCAGATATTATTTTTTCTTTTGGATAAGGCTCTTTGTATGTTCTTCTAGTTGCCATCGCATCGTAACAGTCAGCACAACATATGATTCTTGCGATAAATGGGATTTCTTCTCCCTTTAAGCCCTTTGGATAGCCTCCACCACCAAAACGCTCATGGTGATACATTGCACCCTCTACAATGTGTGGAATAGTTGAAATACCTTCAAGTATCTTACCACCAGCTGTAGTATGACCCTTCATTATTTCAAATTCTTCATCTGTAAGTCTTCCTGGCTTGTTTAATATATCAAGCGGAATAGATATTTTACCAATATCATGTAATAAAGCTATATAATAAATATTTTGAACTTCATCATCACTTAAATTTAAAGCACGAGCTATTTCTCTTGAATAGATTCCTACACGCTTAGAGTGACCATTTGTATAAGAATCCTTAGCATCGATTGTTCTTGCGATTGCCTCAATTGATTCTAGTGTGATCTTTTTGTATTCATTTTGTCTTTTTATTGACTTTTTAATTCTTGCTCTAAATATCAAAATAATTACAGCTACTACAACAAGTAAAATAAATAAGGCAATCATTAACCAGAATGCTTCATATTCTGTTATTCTTTTATCTTTATTAATATTAAATGAAATATTATTTTCACTTATTGTGCCATCAAAGTCTTCTGTATACAAATCGAATTTATATTTTCCACCATCAATGTTTTTATAAACTATTTCATATGATGAATCACTTGATATAGTCAAATAATTACTATCGATTCCTTTTAGTCTATAATAGACATTATAATTTTGATCTGTAGTATAACTTAATACAGAGAATTTAATTGCAACAGTGTGTTTACCTGAATCAATATTGATAGTACCTTCTGTATCTACTTTCTTATCATCAACTAAGATGTAATCAAGTGCTACTTTTCTTTGAGCTTTAGTCGTATCAAAAATTTCATCTAAGCTATATACAAGTACACCACTTGATGTAGCGATATAATATGAATTTTCACTTGTAGAATAATAGCCTGATGAATTAGCTACTAAACTTGATTTTAAACCCTTTGATGCATCAAATACTTCATATTCTAATTTATCTTTAAATAAGTCATCACAAATATAAATATTAGCTTCTGAACAAACATAATATTTACCTTTTAAATAAAATAAATCAACTATTGAACCAACTATATCTATATTTATTTTAGAAATAGTATTATCTTTACTAAAATATAATGAATTGTTATCTGTAAATAATACACCACCATTTGCATATAAGCACTTAAGTGTTGAATATTTATTATCTGGGTCTATATTAACAAAGCTATCAAATTCATCAATATTAGTTCTTACAACACCAATTGTATTTAATACAATATAAATATCATCATCGTGTAAATCCATATACAAAGGATATACCTTTGTCTCTATGTATTTTGATTCTGTACCATCATATCTTGCAACACCTTTATCTAAACCAATAAATAGATAATTGTCAGTTGCTCTTAGGCTTCTATATTCTTTTGATGCATCTGCAACAGTATCATACATACCACCAGATAAAAAATCATATTCTAGTGTACTTGATGCATCATAATAATTATCTATAGCTTGATTATAATCAAATACGTGCATATAGCCATATGAACCATTAGTTGCAAAATATATTTTATCTTTAAATATTTCGATGTCTCTAACAATAAAGTTAGATAATGTATTAATCAATAAATATAATGCATTTTCTACATTAGAAACAGTTTCTGTTTGATCATAACCCTCTTCAGGAACTTCTAATTCCCTTTGGTTTATATCATCAACAACCTTTATACCTTTACTTGTACCAATAAATGTATAATTATGATATTTTTCTATACAGTATACAATAGCTTCTTCAATATCAAATTCGAAAAAATAATCTATGATATCACTTTGTGATATCTTATATACACCTAGGGCTGATGAAGTTAACCATAAATTACCTTCATAATCATAAAATGATTTTTCCATACTAGTGTATTGAGTACCATAGCTATTTACAAGTGATATAGTTGAAACATCACTTTTATTACCTATAAATAAGCCTGCATCACAAGATAATAAAATCTTGTTTTGATATATGTTTACATCATTGATAGGTCCAGATAAGCCTTCTGGTTGAGAATTAACATAATAAGAATTATCAATTTTACCATCAGCAAGAATACTATAAATAATTAAATTACCAGTTCTACTACCAATATATAATTTATTATCATTTACATTAATTGATTTAACATTTAAATCAGATAATATACTATTATTGATTTTATTTGAATAAATATCATTTTTACCTACTAGATAATAATAAATATTATCGTCATGAATAGCGATTCTTGAAATACTTTTTTCATTTATTTGTTCCATCGCTTTAGTTTCGATTGTATATTTATATAAGCCTGATGTTGTACCAACTAAAACAACATCATTCCATACCTTTAAATCTTTAACAACTAAATTAGCATTATTTGTTTCTACTTTAGTAATAATACCCTTCTCATCTTTTATAAAGAATCCCTTTTCTCCACCTATAAACAAAGTATTACCTTTGTTTGCAAGGGCTACAATAGATGTTAGATTTAATCCATTATATTCAGTCATTGTAGTAAACTGGCGTGAATCATACCTAGTTAAACCGGCGTATTGTCCAATCCATATAAAACCATCATCAGTTTGACAAATTGTATTTGCCTTACCTGTCAAAAGTCCATTT
Organism: Acholeplasmatales bacterium; assembly: GCA_024695025.1. GTDB lineage: Bacteria > Bacillota_I > Bacilli_A > Acholeplasmatales > Anaeroplasmataceae > Anaeroplasma. Next base: position 626 of record JAILIY010000084.1, on the reverse strand, counting down.
GTAACATTATATTGAGTTTCACTTTTATCACTTAAATATTGTGTGGCATGTATTTTAAATGGTCTTGCCAATACAAATATTAAAGCGAGCATAATATAAAAATATAATAGTCTTTTTTTCATATTATTACCTCCTCAAATAATTAATACCTTTTTATTATTATAACATAATAAAAATACTATTTTATTGTTAAAATAACACTTTCATATAAAAATAAACAAAAAAGGCATCTCTTGCGAGATACCATATATAAATTAAAATGATTTTTTTATAATGAACTCTATCAATGGTTTATCAGCATCTGCAAAGTCAACACTTACAAGATCACTGATATTAACCCATTTCTTTTCTGTATGCTCTGTCAATGTTAAACTACCTTTAAGTAATTTACATTTATATGCATACATTGTTATCGAAAATGGTTTTTCTAAATCACTATAGGTATGATTAGATACTCCAATATATTTTGTTGGGGAAATATCACTTTTTAATTCTTCTTTTATTTCTCTTATTATTGTTTCTTCATGTGTTTCGTTAGCTTCTACTTTTCCACCAGGAAATTCCCATTTTCCCTCTAAGGCTCTTCCTGGTCCTCTTTTACACACAAATATTTCATTTTTATCATT
>JAILIY010000174.1 GCA_024695025.1 Acholeplasmatales bacterium | reverse complement strand
AAATTTAGCATCTTATGATGAAAACGAAAATATAGATATTAGATTTAATATTATTTTTGATAAAACAAATAATATATCTAATTTAGAATTATTAGTTAAAGATGGAGAAGATTACATACCTGTTATTACATATTATGGTATATTGTGTCAATTAGAAGATGGGTCAATTGATACTATTTATCTTATCGATGATGAATTAATCTTTTTGTCTGAACTTGCTGAAGAAACAGGTATAAATGAATGTAAATTTGGTAAACTTAAAAAAATTGTTAAGTCAGTTACAAAAGCAGCGTCAAAAATGTGTAACAAAACTGCAGATTTAATGTACGAAGCAGCACCATATGTAGCAGTAGTTACAGTTTCTGCAGCCGTTGTAGTATCTGTTGTTGCAACAGATGGGGCAGCACTTGTTGCCATTCCAGCTATATCATCGGCTGCTAGTGAAGTTCTAGTTGCTTATGCTGGTATTGCAGTTGGGTTTAAAATGCTCGGATTGGAATTGGGACTTTTATCTGATAGTATACCAGAAAGTTTAGAAGATTATTCATCTTCAAATGAAAAAGCTAATAAGAAGACACCAAAAGAAGTTGCTGATGATGTGTTGGATTCTTTGGAAGAGGATAAGAAATATGGTTGGAATAGTGATGATTTAGTTGACACTTTATTTGGAGAAGAAGGCGCATTCAATGTTGCTAAAAATGGTGAATTAGAAAAAGTAAAAGAAAAAGAATATAATAAAAAGAAATTTACAGTATATCTAGGTGTATTTATCGAAAATAGTAGTGAATCATATGAACAAGTTGGCATGCAAGATGAAGGGTCAGTTGTTTTTCAACTTGAAGATGAATCATGGGATAGAGCTATGTCAAATCATGGTGGATCTTTAGAAGGAATGTGGCCATTAAATATGTTCTTTTTGTCATATTGTATGTCAAAAGACTGTGATTTTATGTTGGTTCACAATCCGGATGAATATTATAATTATTCAACTGGAGAAATGATTCAAATAAATGGTACATATAAATCATATTCAAAAGAACTAGCATACATTAGAGGAGTAGGAAAATATAGTTGGAATGGCGGTTCAAATCAACCTATGCAGCGTGCGACAAGATAATAGGAGTACAGAAATGGATAAATTTAAAGAAATGTATTTTAAGGCTGGTTGTCATGTTAATTTAATAACTCGTAAAGATAGAGAACTATTTTTAGCAGCTAATATAGATAATGATACATTACTAAAATGGAAAAATGAATTTGCGTATTTAGAATATAATAGGTTTTTTGGTGAATTAAATTCTAATACATTAACCAGATTTCATTTCTATTTATATTTTGGTAGTGTATTAGTTAATTCACCAGTAGGTTTTGATAGCATTGAAAAATCTATAATTATGCTAGAAAAGATATTAGAACATAATTTGATTTCATATTTTGAAGTAAATACCCGTAGTACAGCATATGTTATGACACAATTTATAATGTTATCAAAAATGGATATAAAAGCCAATAAAATAATATATGATTCAAAAGATGAATATAAAGGAATAATTCCTTATTTATGGAAAAATAAGAAATATGATTTATATGAAAGAGCTCTTAATGTTGTAACAACTATTGCGAAATATATTAATTGTCATCTAGATACAATTGCTGATTTTAAAAAATCTACTGGACAGGATGACACATTATGAAAAGAATAAAGTGTTTATTCTTGTTATTGATTGTTATTGTTTTTTCATCTTGTTCTAAAACGAATGAAATTAATATTTATGAAAAGACTATAAATAGTATTGTTGAAGTTAAGAAAACTGAAGGAGATAGTGACTCTTTTGGTACTGCTATATGCATTAATGAAGATGGTGATTTTATTACAAATTATCATGTTATAAAAAGAAATAATGCTAACACAGATATTTCATATCAAATATGTATTAGATATTCGTTTGAGGAAGATTATAGAATTGCTGATGTGATAAAATTTGATGTTGAAAATGATATGGCTTTAATTCATGTCGATGATAATATTCATAAAAAAATAAAATTTTGTAATCTATCTAAAATAAAAAATGGTGATACAGTTTATGCATTGGGTAATTCACAAAATCAGGGTATAACAATGACTAAAGGGATTATTTCTAATTATAGAGTTAATGTTAAAGTGGATAACTATATTAGAACTACAATTGTATCAGATTCATTTATTTGTGAAGGCAATAGTGGTGGTGCATTATTAAATACTAATGCGGAATTAGTTGGTATGACTAGTTTTAGATTAAAAGATGAATACGGGAATATTATTGAAGGTTTAACATATTCGATTCCTATCGATATAATAATTGAATTCATTAATTAAATATTATAGTATTTTAAAAAGAAAGTTAAAACGAAATTAGTAATGCGATATGTCGTCTCATTTTATGGGGCGACATATTTTTA
>JAILIY010000148.1 GCA_024695025.1 Acholeplasmatales bacterium | reverse complement strand
TAATTCTAAATATTTATAAACATATGTATCACCACCATTAATAGATATATATGTTTTCTTTTTTAACTGTCTCATGATATAAGTGATTCCATTAAATATATTATCATTTTCATATTGATAATATACATCTAAATTATCTATAAATAATCCATCTACACCCTTATTTAAAATAGAAGTAGATAAATCATTAATTATGAAATCTTTCCATTTGTCTTGAGACACGTCAACCCAACGTTCCTCCTCCCAATTTTCATAATTAGATAGTGTTATATCATAATAATCATTATAATAATCTCTAAAATTTTCAATTGCCCCAACATTGATATAGCTTATTACCATATTGTCATTTTGTTTTAATTCATTGATTTCATCGTTTGTATAATATTGAGCATCTATTACTATAGTTTTGAACTGTTTCATATAATCCATATCATCAGCTGATGCCCCTAAAAATACACCGTAATCATATGATAATATCTCAAAATCTTCATTTTCTTTTTTACAACCACAAAGGATTATTAATAATGAAAATAATAGCGTGAAAAACATACTTTTTTTCAATCTCATAAAATTTTCTCCTAAAAGTTCTTTATTGAATTATAATTTTCTTTTTAATTTTTTTCAATTATTATGTTATAATAATTATGTAAAGTTCGTTTCTAAATTAATAAGTAGGTGATTTTTATGCTTCTAAAGAGATTCTGGGAAGGCTTTTTAAAATTCTTTGGTTTTAGGAGAAATCCTAAATATGTTAAAGATTATTTAAATGAAGCTAACATGAAAAGTGGTATCTATATGGGTGCCATTATTGTCGGCCTTGAAATTTGGTTAATTATAAGACAAACAGATGAATATGTTAGGAAAAAAATTGTAGCGTATACTGGCTTTGAAGATAAATTTAAATTAGCATATTCTTATTTGAATTTGTATATTTTATTTTTAATTGTTGGGATTTCTTTGTTTATTTTCGCGCTTACTTTTACTAAAAATAAGAAGAAAGATACTAGATTACAATTCATATTAAATTTGGTTTTTGGATCAATTTCTATATTTTGGTTTTTTATGTTATTTCCTGCAGATGATTGTAAAAATTTATTTCCGCTATCATTTGAAGAAAGTGTTAGAGTAGCCAATGTCACGAGATATTTGTTGATAGTTTTATATATGCTTATGCCTGTTTTTGGTGGACTCATTATCGCCCATACACTGTATAAACATATAAAACATAAAAATAATACGATTATATCAATTGGAATAATTATAACATTTGCCTTAATTTGTTTAATATTTGGCATAAGAGTAAGTTATAGTGATTTCTGTGTTCCCGCAACTAGGGTAAAAAATGGAGTCGAAATATTGACAAATTACGAAAAGAGAAAGATGATTACGTGTTTTTTAACAATGGTAATTTTCGTGGCTTGTCTATTGATTTGGAAACCATATATTTCAGTAATCATGTTATTTGTAATCTTCCAAATATTTTATGAAATGATTAGTAATTATAGTGGTAGAGAATTTGTTGAAGGTGATGAAATTAATTATATCACGTTTTTAATCTCCTTGATTATGGTTACTATAAGTATCTATCATCAACGTGTTGAGGAAGCCAACAAGGATATGAAGCTTGAACATCAAGCTAAATTTGATTATTTATTTGAAATTTATAATGTAAGATATATAGTTAATAGAATTCAAGAAAATGAAAAATTAAATCAGAATTATTATCAAAATAAAATGTATTTATTTGTTAATTTTTCTAATTTCAAAATCATAAATGCTCAAAAAGGTGTAGAATATGGTGATGAATTCTTAATCAAAGCTGGTAAGATTTTAAATGAAGTATTTAAAGGTGATTTAGTTTCAAGACAAAGTGATGACCATTTCGTATTATTTGTGAAAGTAGATGATCTTGAATATAAAATTTCTTTATTAAAGGAAATGATGGATGAAATAATTGGAAGTTTCTTTGTGAGACTAAAAGTTGGTGGTTATAGACCTAAATTTAATGAATTACCAAACAGATGTATAGATAAAGCAAGATATGCTTGTAACAACAAGAACAATACTAATTTCTTTACTGAATATGATGAGAAAATGGATGATATGTTTAACAAAAGACAATATATTGTTAACCACATCGATGAGGCGATTGAAAATGGTTGGGTTAAAGCATATTATCAACCAGTTGTTTGGGCAAACACAAAAGAATTATGTGGAGCTGAAGCTTTAGCTCGTTGGATAGACCCAGTTTATGGATTCTTATCTCCTGGTGATTTTATTCCTATTTTGGAAGAGACAAGATTAATTCACAAATTAGATATGAGTATAATTGATTATGTATGTAGTGAAATGAGAAGAGCAATCGATGAAAATAGACCGATTGTTCCTATATCAATTAATTTTTCTAGATTAGATTTTGAATTATTCAATGTAGAAGAATTCTTAGAAGAAACAGTTAAAAAATATGATATAGATAGAAGATTTATCCATGTTGAAATAACTGAAAGTGCCTTATCTAAATATGTTGATGCTTTACATCAAAAAATTGATTCATTAAAGAATTTAGGATATGCAATATGGCTTGATGATTTTGGATCTGGCTACTCATCATTAAACGTTTTAAAGGATTTTGATATAGACGTTATAAAGATTGATATGAAGTTTTTATCTTCATTTGACACAAATGAAAAGACAAAAGATATATTAGATGTCATCATTAAATTATGTGATAGACTAAATATAAAGAGTTTAACAGAAGGTGTTGAAACAAAAGAAGAAGCTGATTTTTTAGATCAAATTGGTTGTGGAAGACTTCAAGGTTATTTATTTGGAAAACCATTTAAATTAGAAGAATTTGAACAAATGATTATAAATGGTGATTTTAAAATTGGTAATAATCTATTTTAATTAAAAAGAAAAAGCTTATGGATGACCATAAGCTTTTTTGTTTGTTAGAATACGTTGAAATTTACAGCACCAGGAATCTTATTAGAATAACATGTATTCTTGATATTGTTAGCTGTAGATTTACATGTTGATCTAATTGAAGATGCATTTGATGGAGTTGTAACTTTCTTTCCTGAAGGTAATTTATCACTTGATTTACCATTAAAACCATAAACATTTGAGAATGTCTTGAAGTTAAATGGTGCA
>JAILIY010000143.1 GCA_024695025.1 Acholeplasmatales bacterium | reverse complement strand
CATTATTATATGTAAATGATATAGAATATCAAGAAGATACCAAAAATTTATTAAATAACCTTATAAATATTAGTAACAATGTATATGAAATATCTAAATCTACATTCGATATTATTAAGACTAAAGATAATCATGTCGGCATAGTTGCCAAAATATTATTTAATGAATATACATTAGAAGATTTTAGTAAAATGAATTTTATATGTGTACTTGATAGTCTTGAAATACCTGGCAATATCGGTACTATTTATAGAACATTATCTTCTATCAACTGTTGTGGATGTATATTAGTTGATGAAATATCCAAAAAAAATAATATATCAATGACATCATCTGCCCGCGGTTCTAATTTAATCATACCTACTATTTCATTATCTTATGATGAGGCTCAAAAATTTTTATTAGAAAACAATTATGATATCTATTTAGGAGAGCCCAAATTAGGTAAAAATTATCAAGAATATAATTATGATAATAAAATAGCTTTAGTTTTTGGAAACGAAAGATTTGGTGTAAATTCTAAATGGTACGACAATAAATCAATTAAAGTATTCATACCCATGGAAGGGCCACACAACAGTTTAAATGTAGGAGTTGCGGCATCAATAATATTATATGAGGCATATATGAAAAGAAATTATAAAAAATAAAAGGGATTTTAAAATCCCTTTTTCTTATGCACTAATTGCATTTCCGGTTATTTCAAATTTTACATCACTATATTCTACTATAGTGCCGCCATTTGAAAACATACCTATATATAAATATTTACTGTCTAAAGCCAATATATCAAAATCAATAAATTGCTCTTTATATGATTTACCATCATATTCTAAATATGCTGTAATAACTTGGCCTAATCTTTCAATCTTTAAATTACATTCAATATTTCCATAAAATTCCGGCAATACATTATTTGATTTAATTAATTCTGTCGGATTTTCTCTTGCGAAAATCATATAAGTTTGAACATCAGTTGTCAAAAAGCCTGAAGCAATATAATTTGTATTATATGATTCATTTTTTTCTTCTTGATTGATGTAACAATCATTTCTTAACATTATGCCAAAGGCTGTTTGGCGAACATGTTCTTCTTTTATTACTTTAGCTTTACATTCAAATGTAAAATTTAAATTCTTATCTACTCTTCTAAATAGATATGCGAAAGTTTCGCATGAAGCATTTAATTTACCTCTAGGACTTAAGCCCTTTTGACCGACAATAAACTTATCTTTATCTTGGTAGGCAAATAAATTATAATTAGAATCTCCTATTTTAGATTCAAGCATACCAAAGGCTGTACCATAATAATCTTTATCAGTCGTTTTAAATATATCCTTAGGTTTATAGTTGTCTAAATCTGGAGTAACATAATCTTTAAATTTAAATGTAGAATTAACTTTTAAATCTGATTTTTTTGGTACAAAATCATCATTAATTATATATTTTTTTAATTCTAAATTACTTTTCTTTATTTCTTCTTTAAATAAATATGAAACATAAAGTGCACCTAAATATGATAAATGAGCTTTATCTACACTCTTAATATCATATGTTACTGTATTATTTATTTTTTTACCTTTAGATATAGCATGTTGAATAAATTGTGTATCAGAATCAATGCTTTCCATATATTTTTTTGTTAGATTTGTTAAATCTACAACAAATATATTTTTTTCTTTACCTAATTCTATTATGGCTTTTCTATAATCACCATTTTTTGTTTGGTGAATTATATTGCCACTATAATCATTATTTAAACTTAGTCTAACAATCGGCGTACATAAAATAGGTGTAGCTTTTCTATCTAGGGCAATCTTTGCGTATTTATAATATAAATTATTTTTAAAACTACCTAATGTATCTGTATCTAATAAGGCGCTAGAAAATCTAGCTTTATCATCCTCTTTTTCGTCGTTGTGTCCAAAGCCTATAACTAAAAAATCACCAGCTTCTAGATTATCAAGCATTATCTGGTATTCTTTTTCTACTAAAAAACTTTTTGAAGATCTACCTGACAACGCTAAATTCATTACATTAAGATTAAAATATTTATCTAACGTAGTTGCGTAACCATGTCTATCAAAATAATAGCTCACATCATTAAATTTAGATAAAGTTGAATCACCGACACATACAATTTTTGACATATTAATCACACCCTATAAAGCTTATCATTTAAATAAATATTATCACATTTACCGACATAAGACAAAACATATTCTTTAATTTTTAATGTTTTATATGGGAATTCATCACTGAACATGTCAAAAAAACCTTTTTCATTATTGCACTTATATTGTGCCTCAAGGCTAGTCCATCTTTGTGTTAAATATAAATTCTTATCAATAGAATTTAAATATTTATCATAATCATTTTTACATATTAATTCAGATAATTTATTTACATTTTTAGTTATAATCTTTTCAATATCTATGCCACATTTTTCATCGCTTATCATAATAGCGATATATGAATCTGTATGTGACAAAGATATATTAATTCCATCAATTAATGGCTTATTATTAAAAAAATATAAGTTTTCTAGAGAAAAACCTATATTTCTTAATTTAATGCCTAATAAATAATACATCATCATACTAATCTCTCTTTTAGAGTCATTTTTATATTGATTAGTATGATCTAATATGTTTGATGGTAGATTATAATCATCCTTTTTTAAGGATGTATCATAAACATATATATTATTCATAATTATTTATTTAATTCTTCGTCTTTTGGAACTGGATTACCTACAAGATAGCATAACATTTTATATGCAGCTTTACTTCTGGCACCATTCTTTTCCTTGTCGAAACCATCAAATGTGTTTTCAATGCCTTCAATTTTGATTGTAGCCTTGTAACCTTCTTTGGCTTCTTGTGTATTATAATCAGCTAACATAAAATAGCCCTTTAATGCAAGATTATCTAGTGTATCCATTGCATTTTCTACATTGAATTCACCAGCATCCTTTTTAATGTCAGCGATTAATTTATTATCTTCTAAGTATGAGTAACAAACACTTGCAGCGTTACTTCTAGCTTCACTAGCTGTTGAACCAACACCTACAAATTCATCATTTACAGAGCTTAATACTAAAGAACATTTATAGAATAAATTACCAAATTCATCCTTTTGTCTTTTATAACTATATTTAGGTGAATCAATATTTGCAGCTACTGTAAAATTATAAATCTTAATTGTAGGATTTTCATCAAAATTATCAAAGCCGTTATCTAGCCAATAATCTATATCAAGCATAAATGATAATAATTTACCAATTACTTTTGAATCAAAATTAGAATCTACAGCTACCGCACCAACTAATGCGTCAAATAATTTTCTATCAGCACACTCAATTTCACCTTCAGATAAAGCTTCAATGTATTGAGATAAACCTAAAAAATTAATGCTGTTTCTATAGAAATCTTTTGATTCAAGATTATCTAAAATATTGTTTATTTGATCAGTACCAATTGAATATTTAAATGGTTTACCTTTAGATAAACCTCCGTAATATTCACTTAGTAATGCAACTAATGAAAAATTAATACTTCTCTTACCAATAATGATAAGTGGGGTATTAGAAATTGCTTCATTACCGCCTTCAATATCAAATAAAAATGCTTGGCTTAATAAGTTTTTGTTACTAAAGTCATATTGAATTATATTCTCAATGTTTTTAACTGTAGTAGAATTCATTTTTCCATTGCTCCCTTTTCATCCATTCTATATTTTATCAAAAACATGTAAATATGTCAAACTGATTAGGGACATTTAAGCTTCATTTGTGTATTTTGAAATGTTAATCAACATACTTCGGTGTGTCATTTTAGATAATAAGCTTGTCATCTTAGTAGAAAAGCCTATATTGTAAACTACTTTCTTTTTTCTTATTGCACCTTTAATTTTCTTTACAGCATAAGAGACATCTTTTCCTAAAGAAGCTCTTTTTCTTTTTCCTGCTACAGAATCAAAATTTGTATTTATTTTTGGTAAATTAATTACCTTTAATCTATTCTTATTTTCTTTTTCTAAAGCTCTTGTAAAGGATGTAACATAAGCCTTAGAAGCATAATATGTTGACATATTATAGCCTGGGTAAATTGAGGCAATTGATGAAATATTAACTATTTTACAATTTTCTTTGTTTAAAAAATAATATGTTAATTTAGTTAATGCCAAAACATTTAAATCAATTAATTTGTTTTCTTTTTTTATGTCTGTATTAATAAATTCGCTGACATTGCCAAATCCTGCATTATTTATCAACAAATCAAATTTAATATTTAATTCATCCAATTTTTGAAATAAATCATCTAAATTTAATGTTAAATCATAAGGAATAATAGTTACATTATCATATTTAGTTTTAAGTTCATTTAATTTTGATTCATTTTTAGATATCAATACTAGATTATGACCATCTTTAATATAGCTTAATGCTAAATTTAAACCTATTCCATTTGTTGAACCAGTAATTACGATATTTGACATATTATCACCATTTTATTACATTTTAATAATTTATAATTATTATATAATTTTTTGTGATATAATGAAATAGTCTTGAGGTGTTTTATGGATATTAATAAGCCAGAAGAAAAAAACACTAATCCGTTTAAATATTTTTTCCATAGATTAAAGAATATATGGAAAAATATATGGGAATCAAAGCTTTATACATTTGCGTTACTAGCTTCGATTTGTGTTTTATTCTTAATATTACTAATTTCATATACAAGCTACTTAGGTGGAATATATCATTTTAGTTCTGATGATATATTACAGTATTATCCTTATGTAGATAGCTTCTTTAAAAAGATTAAGGATGGTTCTATATCACTATATGATAAAGGACTACTTATAGGTACATCTTGGTTTAGTGGCGCTTATTATATACCACTAGATTTCTTTACTTGGATTGCCTTTTTTTTAAGCTATATACTACCAAATGAGGTTGCCTATAATATAACTGTCATAGCGAGAGTTTGTGCGGGTTCTATGATCTTCTACTATTTTTTAGTTAGACATCATACTACTAAAACCTCATTTATTGGCGCTTTAATATTGTTGATATCTGGAATGACACAGACATATTTTATTTTTACAGTATATGTCGGTATTATATTTTACGCTCCGCTTGCGATGCTCGTTGTAGATTTAGTTATAGAAAAACAAAAGAAATGGTTCTTTATTATTCCAATATATATTTTAAGTGTAGTACTATTTGACTTTTATATGGCCTATATGCTAATTGCATTTATGTGCTTCTATTTAGTTATTAAATTACACATAGAAGATTATTTTTCCATCTGGCCTAAGAGAGATAATTTTATTTTTAAGAATAAGACATTTTGGATATTATTCATAAAATATATGGCTTTTGTACTACTAGGTGTAATAATATCAATGTTTTTCTTATTACCAAGTGCACTATATATTGTTTTAGAATCTAACAGAAGTCAGTCTAAAACTGAAGAATCAATGTGGTATTTCTGTAAAAGTAGATATGATGATAAATTATATATTGCTCACTACTTCTTACAAATAATTAATTTATATATTCCAAATGAAACACATCAATTCTGTCTTACTCCTGGTGGAGCTTACATTAGAGAACATGCAAGTTTATATATAACATCAGGTGCTTTAATTTATTTAGTATATTTCTTCTTAATAAGAAAAGATAGAATAATCAATAGATATAAATTTTGGGTTTTAGCATTTAATGTTGCCTTCTTTATACCTATATTTTCTAGATTAATGTGTTTAAATAATTGGCCATACGTAAGATGGTTTTTTATACCTCTAATGCTAAATCTATATGCTTCTTGCCTAGCTATGGATAAAAATAATTTAAAGATAGATAAACCATATTTAAAATTTGTACCTATGTTTGTTTTGGCAATAGGTATGGCATTAATTATATTTGTATTAAAAACTAATACATCTTTATTTATACACTACGACAAGGATGATGAATATTTTTATTACATTTTAATTCCTGCATTAATATTTAATGCTATATATATTTTATTGTTGTTAGCATCGTTTATACTTGACCAAATTAATAGGCATCATAAAATCATTATCAAATCTATTCCTATATTGATGGCATCAGAATGTATATTCGCCTTTGCCCTAATATATGATTCTGCAAACAACGCAAGTACATCTTATAACAATAAACGTAACAACATAGAAAGAATGAATAATAATTTAGTTGATTTATATGGTTATAATGAGGCATCTGGCTACAGGATTAACATGTATACTTCTACTGCCCGTAATTTAACTAATGCCAGCATTTTATATGGTGTTAATTATGGTAAATTCTTCCAATCTTTTTACAATACAAATTTCAACGTATTAATGACTGATATATTTAATGATAGTGATTCAGATTGGTCAAGGAATTTAACATATGGCTACAATTTAATTACAGGTCCACTATTTAATATTAAATATGTGGCAACTAACGAAAATATCAACTTGCCACTTGAGTATTATAATTTATATGTAGTTACTTATTCTGATAATACAGAATATTATTATGAAGTAAAAGACGATATTCCATTTATCGTATATGATAAAGCTTTTACAAGCGTATCTAATATGTCATTCCTTGAAAAGCATCTTGCTTTATTAGATTACGCCTATATTAAAATACCTGCTAAAAATGAAAGTAATATCGATGAAAAATATTTTGATGTTTATTACGATAATTACAATTATTTAAATGATATTAATTTTAAATTCTATGATTCAGCAGATGTTATTAATTCTGTATCACCTTATATAGTAGGTGCTTATACATCATATTCTAATTATGTAAATAAAGTAACTTTAACAAATCCTGAGACAAAAGAAAATTCAAGTTACTTCTACTACAATTTTGATAATTACATCAATTCAAGCAACAATACAAACTATGTAAAAGAAATAATCAATAATTCTGACGCTTTATATATTTATCCTTCTGATGTAGATGACAGAAGATTAAATGATGGTTGGATGTATTTAAAAAGAGAAAATGGAAACTTGTTCCAAGGGCATCACAACATCATTTATATTAATCATGATTATGATGATTATAGTTCACTTTCTGTCTACGCAGAAAATGTTAAAAATTCATCCAAATCAGCAGTAATTCAAGGCTTTAATTTTGATGTATATGACAATTTCATTTCTAATCAAAATGAATATAGAAATAAAGAATATTCATTTAAGGGTTCAAAAATGAAAATCAAATTTGATATGGATAAAAAGGATACACCTATAATAATTAAAACAGGCTATGCATATTCTAATTCATGGGAAGTATCTAATAGCGATTATGAAACTATATGTGTAGATGGTTCTTTTTTAGGTATAGTTGTCCCAAGTGGCACAGAAACAGTTAATATAAGTGTCAAATATGTGACACCAGGAATAAAATATGGTATAATCATATCAACATTTGGTGTAGTTGCATATTTAGGCTTAATATCACCAGTTTTAATTAAATTTACTTCAAATAAAATAAGGAAGAGAAAAAAACAATGAAAAAAATATCTATAATAGTTCCTTGTTACAACGAACATGAAACAATTGAAATTTTTTATAACGAAGTAATTAAATATTTAAATGACGATAATCAATACAGAATAATCTTTGTAAATGATGGTAGTAAAGATAATTCATTAGATATAATGAAGGATTTAGCTTCAAAGGATGAAAGAGTATTATATGTATCATTTTCCCGTAATTTCGGTAAAGAGGCTGCCCTTTATGCCGGTTTAGAAACAGCTTATATGATTGATTCTGATTGTGTAATTCAAATGGATGTTGATTTACAAGATCCACCTAGATTAATCCCAGAATTAATCAAAGAACATGATGAAGGATACAACCTTATTATCACAAGACAAAAAAATAGAAAGGGACAAAGTATCTTAGGTAAGATCTTCTCTTTAGGTTTCTATAAGGTATTCGCCTTTGTAACAAAGGATAAACAAATGGCATCTGGTTCTAGAGATTATTGCCTAATGGACAGAAAAGTACTTGAGGCTTTCTTAAAGATAAGAGATTATGAAAGATTCACAAAAGGAATCTACAACTATGTTGGTTTTAAAACAAAATTCTTAGAATTCGAATATATAGATAGAGTTGCTGGAACTACAAAATGGAGTTTTAAAAAGCTTTTTAGATATGCATGTGTAGGACTAAGAGAATTTTCAAGAATATACGAATATATTCCAAAAATAATCGCGTGGTTATTCACTTTCCTTCTATGCTTTGACACAGGATATGGTATATATCATGCCGTACACTATGATCATAATTTCTTCGATTATGATATGAATTATTGGTCTCATATAAGATTTGATTTAGGAATGATTATGATATTTATTGTCTTATTCTATATATTTAGATTATTATATGAAATTAGACATCAGGTTAGAAATAGACCAATCTACATTTGTGAAGACACAAATAGAGAAAAAGATATCAACAAAAAAAAATGAACTGTAATTTAATTTACAGTTCTTTTCTTTTAATTCTTCTTTATTGATTTTAATATATAATATCCTCTATCTCTATTAACTATTTCACAATTTCCAAATAGTTCTTCCAAATGAGCTTTTGAAGATGGAGCACCTTGCTTCTTTTGGATTACTACCCACAATTCACCATTAATATCTAAATGCTTATAAGCACCATCATAAATAGAAAATACTACATCCTTGCCAGCTCTAATTGGTGGATTTGTAATGACAGATGAGAATTTCATTTCTTCTACTTTTTCAAATAGATTAGAATTATATACTTCACAATCTGCATTATTATTTTTAATGTTTTCTATAGAAAGATTATAAGCTCGTTGATTGATTTCACACATCACGACATGTCTATTATATAATTTTGATACGACAATGCCGATAGGTCCATAGCCACTACCCATATCTAAAATGGGTAAATCGCCATTATTTGGCTTAAATTCTTTAAGCATGGCGAAACTACCATAATCTATGTAATCTTTTGAAAAAACGCCATTATCGGTCTTAAATTTAAAGGATTCACCTTTAAAATTAAAATCGTAGTATGATGGGTTTGATTCAATATCATCTTGAGTTTTAGAATAATAATGACTAGCCATAATAAATCCTCTTTTCCAAAAATATTATACTATAAAAAAATAAGGAATGCCACTTAATGACATTCCATTTTTTATTATTTAAAGTATTATTAATTACTTAACTTCTACTTCAGCGCCAGCAGCTTCTAACTTAGCCTTTAATTCATCAGCTTCAGCCTTAGAAACCTTTTCCTTAACTGCCTTAGGAGCACCATCAACTAAGTCCTTAGCTTCCTTTAAGCCTAAACCAGTTACTTCCTTAACAACCTTGATTACACCTAACTTAGCAGAACCTGCGCTCTTTAATACTACGTCAAATTCAGTTTGTTCAGCGGCAGCAGCACCAGCAGCACCTGCAGCAGGAGCAGCAGCTACAGCAGTTGGGTCAATACCGAATTCTTCCTTCATAGCGTCTACTAATTCCTTGATTTCAAGGATAGTCATTTCCTTTAATGATTCAATAAATACTTCTTTAGTTAATTTAGCCATTTTAATTTTCCTCCATAATTTATATTATAAATAATTGCTAATTAAGCTTGAGCCTCTTGGCCCTTTTCTACTAACATATTTAAACCAATTGCAAGTTGAGAAACAGTACCTAACATACCAGCAGCTAATTGAGTTAATAATGTCTCGTATGATGGTAATACTGATAATTGCTTTAATTGGTCGAAATCGTAGATGTCACCATCAACGATACCTTTTACTACTTCTAATGTGTTTCCTTCAACACCATATTGCTTAAATAAGATTTTAGCAGGAGCTACAACATCTTCCTTAGCGAATGCTAAAGCGATAGGACCTGTTAAGGCATCAGTGAAATCTTCACCGTAACCATTATCCTTAGCAGCACGTGCAGAAATATTATTCTTAATAACAGCAACTTCAACACCAGCAGCACGTAATTCTCTTCTTAATTCTTGAAATCTCTTAACAGTTAAACCTTGATATTTGAAGGCAACAACTGCAGCAGATGATTTGAACTTTTCAGAAACCTTTGCTACTTCTTCTTGCTTTTTTACAAGAACTTCTTTCATTCTTACACCTCCGTAAATATTTTGTAATATGAAAAATAAATCCTTCTCCACCAAGGTAAAGAAGGATTAATAATTATTCCTTAAATTCCTCGGTAGGAGATTAAGAGCTTTCGCTCGCCTACTGTCTTCGGCTTAAATTTTTTGTTTAAAACTATGCGATTGTTGTTGAATCGACTTTTACACCAGGACCCATTGTAGATGCTACAGATACATTCTTAATATATGCACCCTTAATTGTTGAAGGACGTGCCTTCATAATTGCATCATAAACAGTCTTAAGGTTTTCTTGAAGCTTTTGAGCACCAAATGATACCTTACCGATAGTCATTTGAATGTTACCTACCTTATCAGGACGGTATTCAACTTTACCAGCTTTGATTTCCTTGATTGCCTTTGCAATGTCCATTGTAACAGTACCAGTCTTAGGGTTTGGCATTAAACCTTTAGGTCCTAAGATACGACCTAACTTACCTAATTGGCCCATCATATCTGGAGTAGCAACGATAACATCAAAATCGAACCAACCTTGTTGAATCTTATTGATAATTTCAGCTTCGCCTACGTAATCAGCACCAGCCTCAGTAGCTTCTTGTTGTTTAGCTCCACGGCAAATAACTAATACTCTTTGAGACTTACCTGTACCATTTGGTAACACGATAGCGCCACGAATATTTTGTTCAGCCTTACGTGGATCAATATTTAAACGGAAAACTACATCTACAGATGCATCAAACTTTGTTGTTGAAGTCTTGATTGCTAAATCTAATGCTTCAGTTGCAGCATATGCCTTAGTCTTGTCAACTAATTTAGCAGCTTCAACATACTTCTTTCCTCTCTTCATATTTATCCTCCTAAAATGTGGTTATAGCGGGAATTCCTCCCACAAGTTTTAGGCTGTTTTCACAACCTAGTAAAAATTAGTCTTCGACTACGATGCCCATGTTCTTAGCAGTACCACAAATGATATTTGTAGCAGCATCAATGTCATTAGCATTTAAGTCTGGCATCTTCATCTCAGCAATTTCTCTAGCTTTTTGTCTAGAAATTTTTGCAACAGTATGCTTCTTAGAATTTTCAGAACCCTTCTCGATTCCAGCAGCCTTTAATAATAAATCTGATGCTGGTGGAGTATGCACAACGAATGTGAATGAACGGTCTTCATAAACTGAGATTACTACTGGTAGCGTATATCCCATCTTATCTTTTGTTGCGTCATTGAATTGAGAACAAAATCCTGGAATATTTACACCTGCTTGTCCTAGTGCTGGACCAACTGGTGGAGCTGGATTAGCTTTACCGGCTGCAATTTGTAATTTAACAACCTTTACGACCTTCTTAGCCATAATAACTTCCTCCTTACTTTCAATGATGTGGTAAACAGACTAACTATATTAGTCCTCCCATCCTATGTGTATAAACACACATGCTTTTATATTTTATCAAAACACTTTGTATATGTCAATTATTTTTTATCTAATAAATTCATTTTAATTAATAATTATATTATTAAAAATTAAAACGACTTTTACCAAGTCGTTAAAATGTTTTTTTAACTAGTTTAATGATACGAAATAAAAAACTATTTTTATTAATATCCATAGGAGCTTCTGGGTATAAGACTATAAATCTAACAATATAAGTTATCATTATTACTGCGATAATTACTATCCATAATATTTTACAACTATATATTTTATGTATATATTTAAAATCTTTATATATCAAAAGAATTGCAACGATTGGAACTAGCCAAAACAACGGATGATAATAAAATGCATCTTTAAAATTTAACATAAGTAAATTTTTATATGCACGAGTCATACCACATGATGGACAAGGTATACCAAAAACTATTTTAAACATACACAATTCATCAAATAATAGTTTTAATGCAACTAAAAGAATAGCTATTGCTAAAGCTATCTTCCAATTTTCTATTAAAATTTCAAATGGTTTTTTAATAATTTTTTTCATGATATACCTCAAAAAAACAAAGGGATAAATATCCCTCTGATTTTTTTAAAAATACTATTGAGCGTTTGTGTTTTCTTGAGCTTCATTAATTGAATTTTGAATTAAAGCTGTAGAAACAATACTAAATCCTAATATAGAAAGGATTAAGTATAATACTGCATTATTAGTACCATATAATTTATCAAATTTAGAGTAGAATTTGTATTCCCAATATATAGTATAAATACCACATGTAATGATACCTAATAAGAATGCAACGATGAAGTTTTGAATGCTAGGTGTTGATGTTTCACACTTATTTAATTCTTCAGTAGTTACATAGTACCAATATAATGAATAAATACCGCATGTGAACAAGCTTAATAGAATAAATGTTACTATACTTCTCTTTGTCATTTTCAAGTTTCCTCCTATAATTATCATACATCATTATATTAATATTTTCAATATTAATTATATTTTCTTAAGCTTAATCTTACCGCCCATACCCTTAGTAAATCTAGTACAAGCTTCAGTAGCTTCTTCAAATCCATTTTGTGATGATAATCTATACCAGTTGTAGGCATCTTCGATATTGATTACAGAAACACCAATACCTCTTTCAAGACAATCACCTAAACGATACATTGCATAAGCATCACCTGCTTCTGCAGCCTTAGTCCACCAGAATTTAGCAGTAACTAAATCTGGATCGATATATGGATCTTGAGGTTCTGTTAAATTTTCAGCCAAGTGAATCATTGCATCTACATTGCCTTGGTTAGCAGCTTTTTCCCACCACATTATAGCAGTTTGGTCATTTTTAAGAATACCATCTCCTAAATGATAACATAACGCTAAGGCATTTTGTGCAATTGGGTTATCTTGATTAGCTGCTTGAGTAAATAACGCTAAAGCCTTCTTGATATCTTGAGGTACACCATTACCTTCATAATATCTTTGACCAAGTTTTACTTGAGCATCTACATTGCCACCATCACTGGCAAGTTCATAATAGTGAATTGCAAGTTCTGTACATTGTAAACAGCCTTTACCTTCTGCATAGCAGTCAGCAATTTTTTCCATACATAAAGGGTCGCCATTTTCAGCACCAGCTAAATACAATGTGGCAGCTCCTTTTAATTTTCCTAACATTTCATAACAAGATGCTGCATCTCTTTGAGCATCTACGATACCTTGTTTAGCAGCGTGAACAAGCCACTGTGCAGCTCTCGGAATATCTTGAGTGATTCCTTCACCTTTTAAATAAGAAAGGCCTAAATAATATTGGCTTAATGGATGAGCATATTTTGCGGCTTCAGTAAACCACGCAACTGCTTGTGTAGAATCTTGTCCAATACCTTGTCCTGTAAGATAGCACATACCTACCATATATGATGCATCAACAACCTTGTTAGTTGCAGCTTTCATATATAATTGGAATGCTCTTTTAACGTTTTTAGGACAACCTTTTCCATAATATAATAAATCAGCTAAATAATGACAAGCATCATAATTTGATTCATCATTTGTTACTACAGATTCAAACATCGGATAACTTTCTTTAAATTTTTCATCTTGATAAAGTTCCAATGCTCTCTTATAAACACCACGATACTGGTTTATAACATACTCTGCCATATTAATCACCGTCCAAAATAAAATAACTATATATATTTTAACCGAATTATATAAAAAAAACAAGGCGAGGAATATTCCTCGCCTAAATTAATTAGTCATCTAATGAACTTTCTTCATATTCTACTGTAAAGTCAGAAGATTCATCTTCAGATACTAAACCTAGTTCCTTGACATAGTCATGAGATTCTTCGGCATTATCTTCATCTTCTTCTCTTACAGAGTCTTTAACTTCCATATAGATATTTTCTTCTTGTGGCTTGTGTTCACATTCGAAAGATTCTTCCTCAAGAATACCTGTACCAGCTGGGATTAAACCACCAATTAATACATTTTCCTTAAGACCGATTAATGAGTCGCTCTTAGATTGGATAGCAGCTTGAGTTAAGATTCTTGTTGTTTCTTGGAATGATGCAGCTGATAAGAATGAATTAGATGCTAAGGCAGCCTTAGTAATACCTAATAATAATTGCTTACCTGTAGGTAATTTACCATGGTTCTTTACAACCTTCTTACATACGTCGTTGAATTCTTGAACTGTTACATCATGACCAGGTAATAATTTAGAATCTCCTTCTGAATCTACCTTGATCTTTCTCATCATTTGACGAACGATAATTTCGATATGCTTATCTGAAATTTCAACGTCTTGAGAACGATATACCTTTTGAACTTCTTCAAGAAGATATTTTTGTACAGCTTCTGTATTAAGGATTCTTAATAATTCCTTTGGATGAACAGAACCCTTCATTAACTTATCGCCACGTTTAACTTCTGAATTTTCAGCAACTAATAATTCACTTGTTGCATCTACAGTATAAGATACTTCTTCATCTGTTTCATCATTCTTAATAAGGATAACCTTACCAGCCTTAGAATTTGTAACAGATACTACTCTACCATCGATTTCAGAAATAGTAGCTTTACCTTTTGGCTTACGAGCTTCGAATAATTCTTGAACTCTTGGTAAACCTTGAGTGATATCGGCAGTTGAGGCAACACCACCAGAGTGGAATGTTCTCATTGTTAACTGTGTACCTGGTTCACCGATTGATTGAGCGGCAATTGTACCAACAGCTTCACCTACTTCAACAATCATATTTGTTGCAAGGTTTCTACCATAACACTTCATACAAACACCAGTCTTAGCTTCACAAGTTAAGTTAGAACGAATATAAACTTCTTCTATATTGTACTTCTTAATTAAGTCAGCCTTAACTTCATCAATTAATTCGTTTCTTGCTACGATAACTTCACCAGTTTCAGGATTGATTACATCCTTAGCTGCGAATCTACCTAAGCATCTATCTGCAACTGATACAACTAATTTTGGTTGTCCGTTTTCTAATGTATTTTCATCTACAATCTTAGTAATCTTAAATGATTTTTCAGTACCACAATCTTCAGTAGAAATAACTACATTTTGAGATACGTCTACTAGACGACGAGTTAAGTAACCAGATTCAGCTGTCTTTAACGCTGTATCTGTTGAACCCTTTCTTGAACCGTGTGTTGAAATGAAGAATTCAGCAACTGATAAACCTTCACGGAAGTTTGCCTTAACTGGAACTTCAATTGTTTCACCTGCTGTGTTGGCCATTAAACCACGCATACCTGCAAGTTGTGAGAAGTTTGATGCACTACCACGTGAACCTGAATCAGCCATCATATAAACATGGTTGTT
>JAILIY010000138.1 GCA_024695025.1 Acholeplasmatales bacterium | reverse complement strand
CAAAAAAACAACTAAGAAATAAAGGTGATAACGTTTTATTCACTTTTAAATATTTAATAATAATTAAAAAAGACTTTTAGCTTTCACACTAAAAGTCTTTTTATTATTTAAATTAATTATGAACTACATCCCATTTATTTGTTTCATAATTATATGTATAATTTGTTTCTGTCATAGCTTTATAATCTTTTACAACTTTAGTTCCTGACTTAACTACATTATCTTCATAATTTAAAACTTCAGTTGTTTCAAAAATACATTCTTGATTAGAATATCTGTAAGTTTTTGTTGTTTCTGTATAAGTTTTTGCAGTCTCATATTCATAATTAATTTCACTCTTTTCAAATAATATATTATTTTCATCATAAATATATTTAGTTGCATCATTTGCTTTTACTTCTTCATCAACAACTATATAATTTATTTCCCTATGTGATGTATAACCTGGCATTACTACATCATCAATTATTACTACATATGAATCAATAATTTTCTTGGTCATAGTATAATCATATGGGTTATTAAATGTGCTTGTAAAATAATCAGTACGAACTTGAGTTATATCTCCATTAGTGTAATTTGTAATTTCTTGAGTATAACCAAATGTATCCCTCATTCCTAAGAAATCCTCATATTGTTGAACGCGTTTTATAATTCTTATTAAAACATCATCTTCATATATTTTAGATATATCATCAATTCTTATCATACCCTTTTCATCATAATAAGTAGTATATTCATTTTCATCACTATCAACTTTATATCTAACTGTTTTAATTAATGTTCCATTTTCATCATATGTATAAATAGTTTCATATGCATAAGTTCCATAATTTTCAGTTAATTTAGCTAGTTTATTATTTTCATCATATTCATATGTTGATGTGCAATATGATGACCATGATGATGAGCTATATCTATCTGTTTCTTCAGTTTTTAATAATCCATTTTCGTAGAATCTAACATATTTATAAGTCAATTTATCATTATAAGAATAAAAATCTGTGACAGTATTTCCATCATCTGTATATTGATAATTATGTTCTCTAACTATATTATTTATATTATCTGTTTCTACTTTTCTTGTAATTTTACCATCTAAATCATATGTATATTCAATATCTACATCATAATACGCATTATCATCAGCATCTTCTTTTAATTCACCATGTTTTGTTAATAATCCATTAGTATATGTTTCAAAAATATATCTTCTTGCAATTACCTCAACAGTGATACCATCAATTTTATTTTCAGTATATGTTTCTCTTACCGCAGTAATCTTTCCAGTTTCATAATCAATAGATGTTTGCTTAGAATGCTCTGATATTGTTGTTTCTGTTGAAGTTATTTCTCTTGTATAATAATTTTCTATTCCTGAAGAAACTACATAATCATAAACCTTAAAAGAATCTTCATAATTATATTCCACTACTGATTTAAGATTTTCAAATTTATTAGAATCATAATATTCATATCTTCTAATTTTTGATTCTTTATCATTGATAATATCTTTTGTAACTATTATATATATTTTTAAGTTATCACTAGTTGAATCAAAAGTTGTTGTCTTTTTAGAAATAAGTTCTTTATCTTTATTATATGTATATATAGTTTGTTCAAATGGTTCTGAATCTAATAAGGAATCAATATATAAATACTTACTTGAATTTATAATTAAACTACCATTATATTGATTTATTTCAGCCATATATGGTTTATCTGATATATTTCCATCTGAATCACAATGATAATAATCTAGGGCAACAATATTTTCACTGTACGTATATTTAGCAATATCATATGTATCTATTTCTAAAGTTTCTGGATTTCTATAAATTATTTTCTTTTCAATAATATCCTCACAAGGCGGATCATATGATTCAATTATTTTGTTAATATTATTTTCGTGTGTGATAGTTGTTAAAAGATAATCCTCATACCAATCAAAATAATCATAATGTTTTGTTGTAGTTGAATAACTCCAATCTTCAACATCATTATATGTATAAATTTCTTTATATTCAGATTTAATATCTACTCCATTAGCTTCATATTCTTTATGAATTGATTCTACATCCCTAAAGCCTTTATTTGGTTCATCATCAAAATATTGTTGTTTACGAGTTTCTTCATAAATTAAAATATTATTCTCTTTGTAAGTTTCCTTATATTCATTTTCACCAATTAAATCTGTAATTTTTGAAGTTGTTTTAGTAACCTTGTATCCTGTTTCTGAAGTTGCATCAACTTCATAATATGTAGTTGTTTGTGTATTCTTTTTTACTACTCTATCTTCGTCTTCACCTTCATATTCGTTAATATTAACAAATTCTGATAATAAAATGCCATTTGAGAAGCTTCTACTTGTAGATTTTGTAATATCACCATTAATTTCAGTTTTACTATATGTGTTTTCAATCCATCTAATATCATTTAATGTTCCTGATGGAGTAAATACATTTACACCCATATTTTGACGTTTTTCATCATAGAAATAAATTACTTTTACGCCACCTACAACAGTATTGCCATCGCTGAATGCGACAACAAAATTGCCATATTCTCCTACTTCATCATAATAATATCCATCCCATTCTGATAATTTCTTAACAAATGTATCTAGACCTGTTTGTTGATAATAATATTTCTTTTTATCTGTAAATCTATATAAATCATCATATTCAATTTCATATTCATAATTACTACTAGAAGAGTTTGGTTTAAATTGATATAAAGTAGGTAAATAATTATTATCATAAGATAATATTTTATATAATGCTTTGACATCATATTCATCTACTTTTTCTATTTCAGAAATAATACCTTTATCATCATATTTATAATAAATATGACGAAGGGTAGATACTTCACCAGCTTTAGTTGAAATATAAGATTTTACATCATTTAATAAATTATTTGTTTCAGAATAAATATATTCTGTAATAGAATTAGTTTCATCTAAATTAGCTGTAATCTTTTTAGACAATCTATTATTTGTAAATTGATATTCTGTTACAAATGAAGCTTTTGTACCAGAATATTCTGTTGCGGTAACACTTGAAGGAGTGAAGCTTACCTTCATGCTTGTAGAATCTAAAACAGCTAAAGCTTTTAATACAGGTACTAATTCACTTGATGAGCCTCTTCCATCATCTAATGCTAGTGTTAATTCTCCATCATCTAAAGTAGCCTCAATTTTAGATGAAATTGTATCATCACTTAAATAAGTTGTTGTAACATTAAATGGATCTGTAAAATTATACTCTATAGATCTATTATAATATTTTCTATTTAAAGTAATTAAATTATCATCTACATCAAATGACCATGGATTTGCTTTAATATCTTGTGTTGTTAATTTTTCTTCAATTGTTCCATCTTTTTTAAAGATAATTCTATTTAAATTACCACTATTTAATACATCATCAGATACAGCATATGGAACACCAAAATCATTTAGATTTTTGTTGTTATTTTCTGCAAAGACAAAATCATCTCCATCATAATAGAAAGATAATTTTTCACAAATATTTCCTAATTCTATTTCTTTATAAAAATTTTCTGAATTTATATCAAATGTATATTGTTTAACAAATGATATTTTATTTCCAACATATTCTGGAACAAATAATTGATAATTATTACTAAATAAAGAAATAGATTCAATTTTTTTATCTTTCATACCTACTTTTAATACACCAGTAGATAATGAATAATTATTATAAACTACTCCTTCTTCATCAGTATTTCCTTTAGTACTTGTTGATGTGTCAGATGTATTACTAGTACTTGCACTAGTACTTGTTGATGTGTCAGATGAACCATTTGATGTTGTATCAACTACATCATCATTTTTATTTGTATTTTTCTTACCACAACCTACAAGCATTGCACATGAAAATGCGGCTATTAATGCGCCTACAAATATTTTCTTCTTTTTCATATTCCTTCTCCTTTTCAAAATACATTTTAATTATAACACTATAAAAAATAAAAAAATCAGCCAAACGGATGATTTTCTTATAGATGATTTTTCAAAATGACTATTTAGAGCAAAATCTAAGTAGTTTTTGTGTCTATTTATGAAAAAAATTTGTGCATAACTTAAATCAGAACACTGCAACCAAAGATGAGGCAATAAGTAAATTAAAACTACCATATAGAAAAGGAGAAAAAAATGTTTAGGTCTCCAAAACCACACGTAGGAGTTAGATTCTCTCCCCCTGCCGCTATATATAAAAGACAAAAAAGGACTATCAATCTTTAAATTGATAATCCTTAAATTCAATAATAATTATAATTTAATCCAACAAGCAGGACGTACACCAACACTACTGTTGTAAACGTTGGAGTCGACGTAGATAGTGCCTTCGTAACCTACAATGTAAGCACAGTTAGCGTAATTGTAGCTTGGTGAACGCAAATACCAATAAGAGTTTCCAGCGTAAGAACCTGATGTGATCACTTGTAATCCTTGGCATTTTGCATAATCTGTGCCTTGTGCTTGTCCAACCAAATCATCGTAATAAACCTTTTTAGGTGCCTCTTGATAAGATAATAAAAACATTTTATCGTATGTGTTAGCACATGTATATGTAGATGAACTACTTGATGTTGATGATGGAAGATTATTTACCATTGTAGTTTGAATAATAGCTTTTTCTAGAGTGCTAAATGCTGTTTCATAGAAATTATCATTTAGCCACTTTCTAATACTTGAAAATGCATAATTATTAGCATAGACTTCTGCTTCATTATGAAGGAATTTTGATGTTTCTTCGCTCGGATAATATTCTTGTGAATCTAATAATAAATTAGCTAATATTAACACTTGACCATTTTCTTCGCTTAATATATCCCACTCAATTGGATCATAACTAAACCAATATATTTTATTAATTTTGTATCCATTATCATCTTGAGATGAATTAGCTGATGATCCTACATTATAATAATATATTGGTCTTAATCTTGTGAAATATACTCCCCTAAAATCATATGTTCCATTATTATCATAATCTATATCTTGATAATACATATAACTCATTATAGTTGATGAATAATAATAATTATAATCTATCCATTGACCCTTATCAGTTGAAGTAGGCAAATCACCAGCCTTAGAATTTAGTGATTCAATTTTGTCTGCATATTTAGTTTCATCTAATTTTGTTTGTGGATATGTTCCAAAATATATTTTATTACCATTTCTTGTATAAGGTAATTTTATAGTAGTTGTAATAGTTATATTTTTTGCTGGAACATTAAATGAATATGCATCACCAACATATTCAACTCCATCACTTCTACTCCATAAAATAGTAACCCCTGATGGAATATTTGAAGCACTTAAAGTAACTTGACTATCATAATCATACTCATTTCCACTTGTTATACCATTTATAGTTAATCCTACAACTTGATTATTAAGAGTGATTCTATATTTATTAACTATATTTTCATATTGTGCTGTATATGTTGTATTTCCTGTTACTGATGTAATTTCTTTATTCCAACCACTAAATGTAAATGTGTATTCTCCTTCAGGATCTCTTGTTGGATTTGCAGGTGCTTCTGGCATTTTACCATATTCTACTTCTTGTGTTGATAATGTTTCACCATCATAATCAACAAATGAAATTGTATATTTTCTTAATGTGGAAGTATATGTTGCAGTATATGTTTTTGAACCTGTAACAGATGAAACAACACTATCCCAACCTGCAAATGTATATGTATATTGGGCTGTTGATTCTCTTGTTGGATTTGCTGGGGCAACAACTTCATTTCCATAATGATATGTTTTTTCATCAATTAAAGAATTATCATAATCTACAAATTTAATTACATAATCAATATATGTATTATTATATGTTGCAGTATATGTTTCATTTTGTGTTGCAGCTTTTATTTGTTTATCCCAGCCTGCAAATGTATATGTATATGTATTATCTGCTTCTTTTGTTGGATTAGATGGAGCTTGTGGCATTTCACCTTCTTTTACAGATATAGAATCTATAATAGTTCCATCATCATTTTTAAAAGTAATAAGATATTTTTGTTCAACTATTTCTGTAGTTGTGTTTGTTGTAGATTGAACAACGCTTGTAGTTGTTAAATCAGATGTTGTAGTATTTGCAGATGTTGTAGTATTTGCAGATGTTGTTGTATTTGCAGATGTTGTAGTTATAGATGTTTCATTTGTTGTTGTTGCTTTAAATTGGTTTGATTTACTACCACATGATGTTAAAGTCAAAAACATTCCAAATGACATTAAAGATAATAAAACTCCCTTTTTTATTTTTGACACAATTATACCCTCCTTGCAGAAAAAAATTATATTATTATTATATATTTTTTTAAAAAAATAAAATACACCTAAACGGATGATTTTTTATTATTATCCTGGTAGTCCTACCATACGAATTCTTCCTGAACCATATGGGTTTTCATAATCATATAAATAATTCTCATATGATTTTAAAGGACTATTTTGGTTATTAATACTATTATCAAAAGCTTTTAAATAATCAGCAAATACTAAATAATCTTCACCAATATAATCAAGTACTAATTCTGAATCATTAAACATGCTCATACCATTACCAGCATTTCTTAAAATATAATTAATACCACCAACAGTATAATATTTATTTTCATCTAAATCTTCATAAAGCTTAGTTTCTTTATTATATACCTTTAAATTTTTAACTCTATATTCGCCATCTACTTTTACAAACATATCATTTGTATCTGTTTCAACACTTGTAGGTATTGATACATCTACATCAAATTTAATACCTGCAGCATGTAAGAAACCACCATTTTCAGCATATTCATCTTTTGTATATATTTCATCACAAATATTAACACCCATTTCAAGGGCATTTTTAATATTTATACCTTTTGTTTTAATTAAACATATAACATTACCAAATGGCATAACATCATTAGCCATTTTATATGTTACATCGCCAACTTCTATATCAGTTCTTAAGCCACCACCATTGACAATTGCAATATCACAATTTAGATCTTTTTCTTCATTTAAATACCAATAAATACTATCAGATGCAATATTACCTAAATTTGTTTCTCTAGCACGAATCATTCTTTTTCCTGTAGTAGGATCTTTAATATATAATTTATTATCAAGTGCTGCAATTTTTTGACCTAATGCTTCATCTGCCCTTGAAATTAATGCATCCTCTAAAGCTTTTACCTTACTATCTTTTTCTTCTATTTCATTAATAACCTTAGTATCAATTTTACCATCAGTAGATATTGTCATAACTCCAACACCTTCTAAATAACAGCCTGTTTGAGTTAATATAACATCCTTATTCTCTTTATCTTTATAAATACCTTTTTCTAAAAGATCATGTGAATGAGCGTCAATTACCGCATCAAAGCCAGATGTATGTTGAATTACATCAATACTTCTAATACCTTTTCTTTCTTCATCTGCGCCAATACCAAGATGACCAAGACCAATAATATAATCAACATTTTCCTTGATTTCATCAATTGTATCCTGAACAACATCAAATAAATCAGTACTATTTCCTTGACCTACAAATTTATAAACATAATTGCCATTATCATCTTGGAAAAATTTTGGTGTAGATGATGGAATAGTATCAGGTGTTGTCATACCTACAAAGGCCACCTTCTTTCCATTTAAATTAAATACCTTATAAGAATCTAAAACATTCTTATCATCTGCCACAGTTCTCATATTACATGAAATATATGGGAAATTAGCTTGTTCAACAAATCCAAAGAAGGCAGGAACACCAAAATCAAAATCATGGTTACCAGGTGTTGCAAGATCATATCCAGTCTTATTCATGATATCAATGATATCAACGCCACTATCGATTGAGCCATAAAAAGTACCTTGTACTTCATCTCCTGCATCAACTAATAAGACATTTTTATATTCTTTTTTTAATTCTTTTACATATCCAGAAACATTATTTAATCTCAATCCTGGAACCTTATTATCATTTTCATCCTTTGTAGTATTTCCAACATAGCTATGAATATCATTAGTATAAACAATAACTATATCATCCTTTCTATTATCCTTTTCTTTACAAGAAAATAATAATA
>JAILIY010000136.1 GCA_024695025.1 Acholeplasmatales bacterium | reverse complement strand
AGAAAAATATAGAGTAAAATATATGAATAATTACAAATAAGCATGATGTAATTAAGCATACTATTTTGGTATTCTTTATGTTGACTTTTTCAAAAAAAGATTTAAACATATAAACCTCCATATTAAAATGCGAATCGTATTATCTATAATTTAATGATATATGATAAATAATATTTTTTCAAGAAAAAACGCCTAGAAGCTAACTTCTAGACGTTCTTTTATTAATATAGAACTATACCAAATAAATCCATTGTATAAGATTTAGTAATTGTTACAGTACCAGATAAATTCTTAATATAAATTAAACCATTAGAGTCTGATTTATATTCAGTACCATTAATCTTAACTGCAGCATTAGTATAATTTACAACTAAAATCATATTTGTATAATTATTCATATTTACTGTAATCTTTGTTGAAGATTCTAGCTTTAAGCCTTTTTCAAATGTATGTCTTAAGAATGTAGGCTGATAAGAAGTTCTTGTATCAATATTACCAGTTACTGTACAAATATTTGGATCAGTTGATGTATTATTTGCAGTAAATCCTATAAATTTAACATTGTTATTTACAAGTACATATGATTCTTCAATGATATCATATACTTCTTGTGGTCTTTCAGATGCAGCTAAATTATTGTATAAAGATTCTAATAATACTAATTCATTTAA
Source organism: Acholeplasmatales bacterium (assembly GCA_024695025.1). GTDB lineage: Bacteria > Bacillota_I > Bacilli_A > Acholeplasmatales > Anaeroplasmataceae > Anaeroplasma. The sequence continues at coordinate 3,425 of JAILIY010000136.1, read as the reverse complement.
ATCTGTGATTACATTATCATGATTTGAATCATATATCTTTGTAACTTCAATTAATGAATCTGCAGTTAAGTCAACATTATATGTTTGACTTGAATAATTAGTTGCAATATAGACATTATCTGTATCACAGATATATGTCTTTTGATATTTACCATAAGCCTTTGGAAGCTCATTATAATATTCAATTCCGTAATCAGAATCAAAATATACTAATGTTAAATCTTCAATATTTGCAATATCACTCTTATTAGATCCTTCATAATTTGTTGACGCACTTGCGAAATTAGGAGTTAGACCTGTCCAAGAATAATAATAAATATATAATAAGCTTACTGTTACACTTACTGTTGGATACATTGGGGCATAATTTTCATTTGATGTTTGAATATTAATTGTCTTTGAACCAACATATTTAAATGTATCATTAGTACTAAATGTTACATTATCTCCTGCCGCAATCTTAGTTGAATCTTCACTTGCTACAGAAATGTTAACTGTATGAAGCTTACCATCATATACAATTGTCATTGTATAACAATTATTCCAAGATTGAGCTGATGCAGTCTTTGATGAATTAGTATCAAGCGAAATATTAAGATTAATTGATATTGGAGAAACTTCAATGTAACAAGTCATTGGACTTGGTGCATTATAATTTTCTGATATAGTCTTAAATGTTACTGTTCTTAATACTTTTCCATCAGATACATTTGTAACACTACCTGTATATGTATCTACTTCTGGGCTTGTTCCATCTAAACCAATAATAGATTGAAGTGAACCAGAAATTGTAGGCTCATGTGATGAACCATCATATGTAAATGTCTTATCATCGAAGCTAATACCTGACATATCATAATCAATCTTATCAATTACAAATGTAGTCTTATCAGCTTGTGATACATAATAATTTGTATTATTTAAGCCGATTACATAACATTCATAGCTTCCAGCATTAATACCATATGTAGATAAGCCTGTAATTTCACATGAATCACCTGAAATTAAGTCTGATAATGACGCAGTTGGATAATGCTTTTCCATGTCATATTTAAATCTTGTTTGTTCCCAAATGACATTAAGCTTCTTAGCTGTGATTTGAATTGTTGCTCTTAAGCTTGAAGGCTTATTATAATTTGTATCTGTTGTACTAAATACAGCTTCACAAGTTACAATTCCTTCAGCTACTTCTTTTGCACCACCAGTGTAAGATACAGATACACCTTGTGGTAATGTACCTTGAATATATGGATGTTGAATTTCTCCATTATATTCAGCTGTTTGATTTACAAATCTAATACCTGACATATCATAATCTGCAGGAATAATTGTATATTCAACCTTAGATGTTTGATCAAGCTTATAATTAGGGTTATTTAAGCCTGTTGCATAAACTGTGTATGTACCAACATTGATACCTGCACCTTGAACCTCGATTTGACAATCATCACCTGTAATTATGTTATTTAATTTATAATCAGGAGTCTTTAATACACCTGTGTATGTTACTTCTGTATTAGTCCATTCAATTGAAATTTCTCGTTGTAAAATTTCAACATCACATGTCTTTTGTGCAATTGGAGTGTAATTTGAAGAAACACCAAATTTAATAATGATTGTTGTTACACCAACATTCTTTGTTAAATTTTCATAACTAATTGTTACTTCATCAGGTATTGTTCCTGAAATAATTGGATATAACACTTCACCATCATAAATTTTCTTATTAGGCTCTACTGTGATATTTAATGATAAAGTCTTTGGTGTAATTTCATAATCAAATGAAGCATTTGTAGGTAATACATAATTTTCATTTGATAAATATGAAGCTGTTGCAGTATATGTTCCTACATTTACGCCTGTCGCAATAACTGTAACAATACATTCATCACCAGAAACTAAATCTAAAATTTCACATGTTGGCTTTAAAATTTGGCCTGTGTATTCAAGTGATGCACCTGTCCAGCTTAATGTTACTTCTCTTGGAGTAATTGTTACTCTTGCAGATTGTGATGGAATTAAATTATAGTTATCTGAACCCTTAAATGTAGCTATAACTAGGCTTGATCCAACAAGCTTTTGTTCGCCACTATATTCAATTGTTACAGGAATACCATCATAACCTACTATTTCAGCATTCTTATTAACTACTGGTCTATGTGCATAACCATCATACATTACTGTAATAGGGTTAAATTGCCAGCCAGATAAATCATAAGTAGCTTTTTCAATTGTATATGTATAAGAAATTTCTTGAGATAATTTATAATTTGGATTATCTAAAATTTCAATTGCTTTAATTTCATATACACCTGCGTTAATATAACCAATTGAATTTAATTCAACCTCTGGAGATGTATCACCAGAAACTAAATTAATAACTTTAGCAGTTGGAACGATTCTTGTTCCATCATAAATATTTTTATCAAGCTCAAATGATAATTCAGCTTCTCTTGCCACAATTGTGACAACGGCTGTAATTGGATCTGGAACATTATGAGATTGATCAGATGTTTCAAATATTGCTGTTACAGTCATTGAGCCTGCATTATTGATACCTTGTGTTTCTTGATTATTATATGTATATCTAATTGATAACCATTCAGGTACTTCACCATCAATTTCAACTTCAGGCTTATGATATTGTCCATCATATGTAAATGTTACATTATCATATGTGAATATGAAATCAAATGAAGTTCCTTCAATTGTAAATGTAATTGTACAAATTGAATCATCTTCAAGATCAATATAATAATTCTTATTATCCCAGTTATCAATTCTTGCTTCATGCTCTCCAGCTTCTGAAGTCAAGCCTACAACAAATACATTACATGTATCACCTGGAAGTAAATTAGTAATAGTTACTTCAGGCTTATGCTCATTATTATCATAAATGAATGTTGTACGACCCCAAGAAATAACTGCGTTCATTGGAGTAATTTCAACTGTTGATGATAATGTATTTTCATCTTCATCAATTATGTAATTTGATGATGTAGATACAAATGTAGCTAAAACAGTATATGTTCCTACATTCTTACCATATCCAGAATATGATACAGCTACATTTGTTGGAAGTGTAGATGTAATTTTTGGATATTGGTTCTTACCATTATATGTGTATTTTGTATCTTCATAAGATACTACACCCAAATTAATAATTTGAGGCTTAATAATATATTCATAATAACCATCTTCAGGTAATTTATAATTATTATTTGTATCATTTAAAATACCTAAATAATTAATTCTATATGTACCTGCATTTTCTGATAATATTTCATCATAAGAAATTGTTGCGTTATCACCAGAAACTAAATTATTAATAGTTGGAACTGGACTTTGAGGTGTATCTTTAATATATGTAGCTTCCTTGAAGCTCCAAGATATATCTAAAGTCTTAGGATTAATTTTTACAATTC
>JAILIY010000109.1 GCA_024695025.1 Acholeplasmatales bacterium | reverse complement strand
AACAACATTTTTAAAGACTGTATATTTTAAAATTTCCAAATACATTTTAATCACCTAATTAATTATATAATAAATTATAATTATTAAGAATAATTATTTCTTTAAATCTTTAATTTTAAATAAATATATTGTAAAATAAAGAAGATTGTGAGGTTTTATCGTGAAGAAGTTAACAAAGCATGCTCAAGAAGATATGGCAAATCAAATGTGTAATAAGGCTCGTGACATCGACATTTGTATTTTTAATGCATTAGACGGTACTATGCCTAAAGATTTATTACTTGATTGTCTTACTTTGTTTGAAACAAAGGATGGTTTTGCCAGAGGATTACATATAGATAATTACAATGTCAATACTAGTGTATATCAAGTCTATGAAGCATTAAGAATGCTTGATATGCTAGATTTTGATTCAAGCTGTGATTTAGAATTATATCCAAAGATTGTAAATAAATGTTTTAATTATTTATATAATAGAGCAGAATTTAAGGATAATAAATGGAATCCAAATGTTAAGACAAATGATGATTTTGCCCATGCAAAGATTTTTTCATATAATGATGAAAATAAAGAATTATTTGGATATCATCCTACAGCTGCAATTTTAGGATATACTTTAGTGTTATGTGACAAGACAAAAGCATATTATAAAAAAGCTTTAAGATTAATACCAGTAGTTGTCTCTAATTATATAAATAATGATAAATTTAATAAATTTGAACATATTTCTTTCTTAAGTTTATATAATTCATTAAAGAAGACAAACGAACTTATAGAATGTAAAAATAGATTAGAAGAAAAATTAATTAAAGATTGTAAAGAACACATGTCACTTGATTTTAATGATTTTGATAAATTACATCCTATTGAAGGCTCTTATGGACTTCCTTTTGATCAATTTAAGGATAATGTAGATTTAGAATTAGATCATTTAATTTCATCAATTAAATCATTTGGTCTTTGGGATTATAATGGCACTTGGGGCTATGATAAATACCCAGAAGAAGATTCAGCTAAACTTAAGTGGATTGGCTGCATTACAGCAATTAATTATTTTTATTTAAAAAAGTATGGACGACTAGATTAAATAGTGCTATACTAATTATGGTAAGTTAAAGCTTACCTAAAATTAAACATATACTTCGGGGTTTGGTGTAATTCCATACCGGCGGTAATAGTCCGCGAGCCTTTTGGCATGAATAGGTGTAATTCCTATACCGACAGTAAAGTCTGGATGTGAGAAGAATATGAATAAATATATTTGTTATATTTGTTACAATTATCCCCAGAAGAATATGGGGATTTTTTTATGGAGGAAATATGACAAAGAAAGCAGAAATCAAAAAAAGACATTTAAAAATGTCTAACGCTGAGATTTTAAAAAGAATTAGCTTTATAGCAGCTTTCTCAGCAATCACTTGCGTGTTGTATAGCTACCTAAAAATAGATGGAAAGTATCTCCCTATATTCCCATCATTTTTGGATATCAATTTTTCAATGATACCTATCATTATCTGTGCATTTATGTTAGGTCCTATTGACGCGAGTGTAGTAGTAATTGTAAGGTGTTTAATCAAGTGGATTACACCAGGTACATCAACTCAATATGTTGGTGAACTTGCAGACGTATTAATCGGTCTTGCCGCATGTATACCTGCAGGTGTTATTTACAAGTATTCTAAATTTAAACACAAGACAATAATCGCCTTAGCATCTGTTGTAATCGGATGGGTTTTGATGGGTATTTTATCAAATGTTTTCATCAATATTCCTTGGTATAATAATTTATATTTTGATTCAAATTATTACAAGGATGGTATTCATCCAGTATTAGTTAATATGGTTGATGATGCAGTATATAAAATTACATTTGAGCATTTACATGTAACAAAATCTAATTTTATGCCATATTACATAATTTTCGCTGTAATACCATTTAATATTATGTTAAGTGTAGTCGTAACTATATTTACAGCACTTGTTCATAAAAGACTTAGAGTATTATATGATATGATTGGTCCAAAGAAATCTGATGAAATCTTTGAAAAGACAGAAAAAGTTGAAGAAACTAAAGAACCAATCGATAAAGATGACACAATATCATTAGAGTAATAATTTATTAAATTAGTCCTAGTAATAGGACTTTTTTATTTATTTAAATTGAAAAGAAAATTTAAATATTATATTATAATATAAAGAAGGTGTTTTTCGATGGATAAAGAATTAAGAATATGGATGATATGTATAGTATCAATTTTAATAGTTGCATTAATTACAGTAATTTATGTTTTAATTAAAAATTATAAATTTCAAAAGACTTTTTCGCTTGGTAAATTGGCAATGAATGGCAGTGTTTATGTCGATGAAGAAACTAATAAAAAAACATTGAGTATAGTTATCGCAAATAAGACTATTAATCCAATTAATATTGTCTCAACTGGCCTTGTTTATAATTTACAAAAAATTAATTTGATTGAGCATGTATATCAAAAAAAGCCAAAAGATAATATCACAATTGCCACAATTGATAGTCGTAATTCAATTATGTATACTTATGACTATATGACTATTTTTGAATATGTAACAAAATATAAAAAAATCAAAGAAATATATCTTTACGCAATTGATTCCCTTGGAACAGAAACTATAGTTAAATTTGACAACATAAGAAAGATAATTAAATTTGATCTAAAACTTAAGAAAAAAGGTATTGATATCAATACAAATTTTGAAGCTGTCTTAGGTAAGAATAAAGATGAACATGAAGATGAAAATCATGAAGAATCTAATGAAGAAAATGTTGTATATGAAGAAGTGTATGAAGAAGTATATGAAGATGAAAATGGAAATCCTATAGAAAAGGATGAACCATTTGAACTTTATAGAGATGATAATCAATATGAAAATGATGAAGAAGAAACTAATGTCGATGAGACAGTAGATGATTCTAATAATATTTTTTAGATGATTGAGCGTAGGAGAAATCTCCTGCGTTTTTTATTTGATAAAAATAAAGCGTTTTCAAATTTAATTTTTATTTATTTATTGTAAATAAATAGTAATTTATAGTATAATTAATGCGGTTTTAAAAAAAGAATAAAAATTCAAGGAGATGTAATTTTATGCCATTTATAACAAGCGTATACGCTAGAGAAGTATTAGACTCTCGTGGTAACCCAACAGTTGAAGTAGAGGTTACAACAGAATCTGGAGCATTTGGACGTGCATTAGTTCCAAGTGGAGCTTCAACAGGTGAACATGAAGCATTAGAATTACGTGATGGCGATAAATCACGTTATTTAGGAAAAGGTACAACAAAAGCAGTTAAGAACGTTAACGATGTAATTGCACCTAAGATTTTAGGTATGGATGTAACTCAACAAGTTGCAATCGACAAGTTAATGATTAACTTAGATGGTACTGAAAATAAAGGTAAATTAGGAGCAAACGCAACATTAGGTGTTTCTATGGCTTGTGCAAGAGCTGCTGCTGATTATTATGGAATCCCTCTATATAATTATTTTGGTGGTTTCAATGCAAAGCAATTACCATTACCAATGATGAACATCTTAAATGGTGGTGCTCATGCTGATTTCTGTATCGACTTCCAAGAAATCATGATTTTACCAGTTGGTGCATCATGCATTAAGGAAGCAGT
>JAILIY010000108.1 GCA_024695025.1 Acholeplasmatales bacterium | reverse complement strand
TTGAAGGCATTATACCTATTATATTATATGAATTAGTTGAATCTTTAATCTGACCAAAATTAGTAAATGTATAAATTTCATTTAATTTACCTAAATTATCTTCTAATGTTTTAGATTTGCCATCATATAAATATGTATTATAAATATTGTTGTCCTTAACAAAGAACAATGTCATACCTTTAACTTTTTTGTCTTTAAGCTTAAAATCAATTGATATTGAATATATAGCAAGAAAACTAAATATTATTATAAATATGATAAAGAATATAACAAATATTATGTAATTCTTTATATGTTCTTTATAAACGATTGTAAGTGCAAGAAGTGATATCATTGTTAGCGATAATACTACCATCATCACATCAAATATATATGCAAATATTTTTTTAGATTCATCATAGCTTCTTTCAAATTCCCTTTGTCTTCTGTTTTTAATATGAAACCTTGTTCCTCTTAACAATAATGCCAAGGTGATAAAATAAGCCATCAAAGTGCCTCCTATAGCACCGATATAATAATACCAGAATGAAAAATCTTGTTTGCCGTCATAGCCTAACATATTAATTAATAAGATTAAAGCTTCTCCTAAATTAAATATAGATATAATTATGACAGCTACTTTTCTTCTATTTGTCACTTTTAAAAGGCTAAGAATCAATATAATTATATAATTGTAAAAGAATGTTGATAATAACGTTGTAATTATATTCATATAAAATCCTTTCTTTTTAAAAAATGGCTTGTTTTAAACAAGCCATTAATAATTAATATCTGTTGATATATCTATCAATTTCCCACTTAGAAACATGACGACGGAATTCATTCCATTCTTGTTTCTTAGCTTCAAGCATCTTTTCACTGATGTGAGGACCCATAGCTTCTTTCATAAGTTGATCATGCTTAAATGCACGCATAGCTTCAAATAAGTTTGCAGGTAATTCATCTACACCTAAAGCTTCACGTTCTTCATCTGTACATGCATATAAGTTATCATAGATAGGTTTTACTTGAGGGCAATTGCCATCGATACCATCTAAACCAGCTCTTAAAATAGCTGCAAGTGCTAAATAAGGGTTAGCAGCAACGTCTACACTTCTTACTTCTGTTCTTGTCTTCTTGCCACGAGCTGCAGGAATACGAATCATTGTAGATCTATTTGAGTCACTCCATGAAATGTAGCATGGTGCTTCAAATCCTGGTACGATTCTTTTATATGAATTTACGATTGGGTTAGTGATAAAACAGAATCCTTTAGCGTGAGCTAAAATACCAGAAATCCACTTGTTTGCAGTTTCACTTAATTGGTTAGAAGTCTTTTCATCAAAAAATGCATTCTTACCATCTTTTGTCATAAGTGAACAGTTAACATGCATACCACTACCGTTGATACCTTCAACTGGCTTTGGCATAAATGTTGCGTGAAGGCCATGACGTCTAGCTACATTCTTAACAACTAATTTAAATGTTTGAACATTGTCTGCAGCCTCAACAGCTGAATCAAATTGGAAATTGATTTCATGTTGACCTGTAGATACTTCGTGGTGAGCAGCTTCGATTACGAAATCAATCTTTTGTAATTCTAATACTATATCACGACGACAATCTTCTGCAGCGTCTACTGGAGCTAAATCGAAATAGCCACCAAAATCATTGAATTCAAGTGGATAATTTACATTACCATTTTGATCTATCTTAAATAAGAAGAATTCAGGTTCAATACCAGCATTAAATGCTGTGAAGCCTCTTTTGTTCATTTCTGCTAAATTTCTCTTTAAAACACCACGAGGGTCTCCTTCAAATGGTACATGTTCACCATTTTCACCTGGTCTATAAACATCACAAATAAATCTAGCAACTTTACCATAAGTTGAATCTTCCCAAGATAAAATTAAAAATGTATCTAGATCTGGATGTAAAAACATATCTGCTTCAAAAATTCTTACAAAACCTTCAATTGATGAACCATCAAACATTACTTGATTTGATAATGCATCTTCTAGTCTAGTAACTGGAATTTCAACATTTTTAAGCATACCAAGCATGTCTGTAAACATCATACGAATGTATCTTATATTTTCTTCTTTACAAATACGACGAATATCTTCTTTTGTATATCCTTTCATTTAATATACCTCTCTTTTCACGTTATCGATTATACACTATTTAATAAAAAAATAAAAGTGAAATTAATATAATTCCACTTATATTTAAACGTTCTCTTCGTTTTCTTTATTATTATTAATAAAATTACCTGTAATACTTCTTTTTAGATAAGTTCTCGCAATAATTCCTGACACTATACCACAACCAAGTGAGAATAAAGCAATAAATGGTAAATAATATATTACAGCATTTAAACTCAATATTATAATTGCCACTACTATTTGACCGAATGAATGTGATACTGCACCGATGATTGAAACACCGATGATTGAAAATATTTTTATTCTTGAGAATATTAACATAACTACATATGACAATAAGCCACCAGCTAATGACATAAAGAATATAGGATTAAAAATTGTTCCAAATATTAAACCTAATATTATTATTCTTAATACGTCAACTAAAAGTGCTTCATACCATTTAAATTCATATAGCATTATCATTATAACTACATTGGCAAGGCCTAGCTTAAAGCCAGGTATAAATAGCGGTATAAATGATTCTACATAGCCAACTACTATGGCAATCGCAAGCATCATGGCAATAATTGAATATCTTTTAAGACTCATTATTTACCTTGACCTCCTTCCCAATTTCAATCCAAACCTTATTGGGTAAGCACGTAATAGTTCTACCTTTTTTCTTCATCCAACCAGTATGGACACATATTTGATCATGGCAGCCAGATTCCCTTACTCTAACTTGTCCATCTTTTACTTCAATTATCATTTTAGATTCATATCCCTGCATCTCAAATGATATATCATCATCTAAATCAAGTGAATATAAACAATCATCCTTATAATAGACATTGGCGTATAAATCTCCATCATATGATTTATAGCGAATAACCCATACAACGATAAAAACTAACGCTATTAGAAGAATTGAGAAAACTAAAATAACATCATTTTTATATTTTTTCAATATGCTTAACATTGTCTTCTCCTTGATATGCATACAATTCAATATTCTTTGAATTTGCAAAACTTGTCAATTCATCCTCTGGCATTGAGAAAATGGCAGTTGAGTAAACATCATTTTTTAAATCATTATCACTGATGACACTTATTGATTGATAATATGTTTCCTGAACACCGGTTTTAGGACTGATAATATGATATTTTTGATAACTTATCGCACTTGTTGATATACCTATATTAGAAAGTTTAATCTTAGCGTAATAATCTCTTTGTGTATCTAGTGGTTTTAAAAGGCCAATTCTATGTGTTTTACTACCTACACTAATGCTTGATTCTCCAGAATTAATTAAATATTTTTTTATTCCATTTTCTTCTAAATATTCTTTGGCAAGCTTAGTTGCATAACCTTTAGTTATAGCACCTAAATCTATATTGGCATCTCCATTAATTTTAATATGATTACCACTTATTTCAACACTTGAATTATTGACTATATCTAATTCATTTTTAATTAATTCATCATTTATTGAATCAATATTTTCTTTATATAAATGAGTAATTCTTCCCATAAAAGGATTAAAGTATCCATTTGTTTCTTCCTTAAGAATTAAAGCATTATTAATTATATCAGCTAAATATTTTTTTGAATCAACTTCTCTATTTTGATTTAATTCATACAATAATCCACTGTAATCATCACATTCATTGCTCAACTCTTTAAATTCTTCTTCTATATGTTCTACATATTTTTTAGAATTGTCCTCATCATATATCTTAATACTTATAGTTGTATCAAAAGCCCAAAATGATTTTGAATATGTCAAGTGAGGAAATATATTATCTCTAAAAATGAATATAGATAATAATAAAAAGAAGGCTAATATAGAAGATATTATAATAATTATTTTTTTCTTCATATTAATTGTCCTTCTTTCTAAATTTTAATAATGTTCCATTAAATAAATCATATATTTCAAATACATTATATAAAACAATCATAAGACACATGATTATTAAGCCTAAGGATACACCAGCTAAAACATCTGTTAAATAGTGAACACCTAAAATCAATCTAGATGTAACAACTAATAATACTATTACAATTGATATGCCTAATGCTGAATATTTAATTTTATTACTATAATTTTTCTTAAATAAATAATAAGTAATAAAGCCATATAAGAATGTTGAATTAGTTGAATGACCAGATGGGAAACTTAAAGAGGTTTCATTTGCCCATCTCATTAATTCATTAGGTCTTTCTCTATCATATATATCTTTAATAGCAAGGTGAAGAATTATACATAATAATATTCCAATTAATAAACAAAACCAACCCTTATCACATTTAGTATATACTAGTGTTAAAATCATTATGATTGTCGTAACATATGTATAACCAAGCTGTGTTGAAAAATGATTAAAATAATAATTAAAATTATGTTTTTTACCTCTGTGGTCATAAATAAATTCTAATAAATTATTATCTATTTTTAATTCTCCGCCATTTCTACCAACGGCTATAAGTAAACTTATAAATAAAATCAAAGAAATAAGAAATATTATAGATACAATAATTATTTCTTTTTTTGTTGTCTTCATATGAACCCTTTAAATTTTATTTCTATAATAAATATATACACTTATTTGGCAAATCCAGTGTAAAACAAATACACCAAGTAGTGGCCAGAAATATTCATGTTTAAAGAATGTGGCGATTAAGATAAGCACGCTCAACGAATAAATAAATATTTTAGATGCTAATGAATTTGTAAATCTATAAATATATCTGATTCTTTCGTCATTTTTATAAATAAATTTCTTATCTAAATATTTGTCACTTTTAATTATTAAAGCATAATCAACTATCTTATAAATTAACCAAGCTAAAAAGCCTGCAAGAAGTACATATGGAAATGCATATGATATTGGTTTCCATTTATTGTATACTGAATCATCGCTAAAATCGAAATCACCTATAGAAAATATAATTACAACTGAAATAGGTAATATAACACTTATAATCATTACAATTAATTTATATTTACTACGTCTTCTTAATTCTTCTTTTGTAAGCATATTAGTATAATTCTCCTTCCTCTAATGAAAAGACTTCTTCGACAGGAACGCCGAATATTCTAGCTATTTTCATAGCAAGTGGTAAGGATGCAATATACTTACCCTGTTCAATAGAAATGATTGTTTGTCTAGTCACACCAAGTTTATTAGCTAAATCTTCTTGGGTAAATTTAAATTTTTTTCTAAATTCATTTACTTTATTAAGCATAAAACAAACCTCCATTTCATATTTTTTTAAACTTTGTTTTAAAGTGCAAAAAAGCCATCATAGATAGCTTTCTTATTATAATTTTACTCCTTCTTCAGAAGTTAATTTTCTCTTTTGGTCTTCATTGATTAATTGATCAATAACTAAATCAACTCTACCATCAATAATAGCGTCAAGTCTATTGATTGTAAAACCAATTCTATGGTCAGTTACACGGTTATCAGGCCAGTTGTAAGTTCTAATCTTTTCGCTTCTATTACCACGACCAACTAAAGAATGACGTTCAGCACCTTCGGCTTCTTCCTTTTCTTTTAATAATTGGTCATATAGACGTGTAGCTAAAAGTTGTAATGCTGCAGCCTTATTTTCGTGTTGTGAACGATATGTTTGACAAGCTACATACATACCAGTTGGTTCATGTGTTACACGAACTGCAGAATATGTTGTATTAACACCTTGTCCACCAGGACCTGATGAACAGAATGTATCAATTCTAATATCATTCATATCTAACTTAAAATCAATATCAGTTGCCTCAGGTAATACGAGTACAGTGGCGATAGATGTATGAACTCTACCCTTTGATTCAGTTGCTGGAATTCTTTGAACTCTATGCGCACCTGATTCATATTTTAAAAATGAATATACTGACTCACCTGAAACTATAAATTGAATATTTGAAAAACCACCCATTTCACTTGGTGTTGAATCAACTACTTCAATTTTCCAGCCCTTTGCGTCTGCATATTTAGAATACATTCTAAATAAGTCACCTGCAAAAATATTGGCCTCATCACCACCAACGGCACCCTTGATTTCAACGACAACGTTCTTTTCGTCATTAGGATCCTTTGGTAATAATAATACTTTAATTTCATCTTCAAGTTCAAGAAGTCTTCCATTAGCTTCTTCTAATTCCATAGAAGCCATTTCAGCAATTTCTTGGTCACTTGATTTTTTCATTTCCTTTAAATCATCAAGTGAAGCTTCTAATTTTTGTTGTTCATGAAATAATGTAACAACCTTTTCTAAGCTTCTTTGTTCCTTAGATAATTCTGTTAATTTTTTTACATCAGATAATACTTCTGGTTGCATCAACAAATCATTTATTTCATTGTATCTTGCTTCCATCATTTTCAAACGATCTAACATTATTATTCGTTCTCCTCTTCCTTAGTCTTTTCTCTAAATTTTTGATATTCTCCTGTGAAAATAAAAGGAATTTCTCCAATAGATCCAGACCTGTTCTTTCCCATAATTAAATCTGCTTCACCTTTACGAGTTGAATTACCTTTATTATAATAATCATCTCTATAAAGTAGCATTACCATATCCGCATCTTGCTCGATTGAACCTGAATCACGTAAGTCTGACATTACAGGCTTTTTATCATCACGTTCTTCTACCTTACGTGATAGTTGTGACAAACATAGGATAGGTACTTCAAGCTCACGAGCCATTATTTTTAAGCTACGTGTAATTTTAGTTACCTTTTCAACCTGAGACATGCGTCCTGAATCATCATACTCTATTAATTGTAAATAATCAATAACTATAAAGCCTAAACCACTTTCACTCTTCAATTTTCTGCATTTTGATCTAATTGAAGATAAAGTAGTATCATTTGAATCATCAAAATAAATCTTCATTTGGCCAACCTTAGATAAACTTGTTGAAAATCTAATCCAGTCAGTTTTATTTAAGTGACCATTTTTGATATATTTCAAAGATATAGAGCCTTGAGCAGCTACCATTCTTTGAACTAATTCAGCATTTGACATTTCTAGTGAGAATATCGCAACGTTTTTATCATTTAAGTTAGCTATATTCATCGCTAAATTTAGGGCAAAAGCACTCTTACCCATTGCAGGACGGGCAGCAAGAATAATTAATTGTCCTTCAACGAATCCTTGAGTCAATTTATTTAAGCCCTCAAAGCCTGTATCAAGTCCTATAACTGTACTGTCGTTTTTAGCATTTACTTCTGCAATCTTTTCAACTTCTTCAGTAACTGAATGAATATGTCTAAATGAAGATACTCTTCTTTTTGAGGATAAATTCATTACTTGGCGTTCAACTTCATCAATATATTTATCTAATTCAACATCTTGAAAGCCTGCTTGACTCAAATCACCAAGAACGCTTATAGCCTTGCGCTTCATACTAGCATTATAGATATCATCTAAATATGATTCATAATTAGCTGATGAATAGCTTCTTTGAGCTATTTCAGATAAATATTCAATGCCACCAGCTGTTTGAAGCTTATCATTTAATGTAAGTCTAGTTGTAACAGTAGTAACGTCAATATCCTTATTTTCATCCATAAGGCTTAGCATTGCTTCATATATAATTTTATTTTTGATGTCATAAAAATCAGATGGGCTAATAATATCTCTTGCCTCAAACATCACTGATGGTTCAATAAATGCACAACCAATGAATGCAATTTCTGAATCTACGGCACTAGGTAAAACATTTGGCATCAAAAACACTCCTTTTGTTTTTAGGCTTCTTCAACCTTAACTTCAAATCTAGCAATTATATCTGCATCTAATTTAACAGTTGCAGTAAATAGACCGATTGAATTAATTTCAGCAGGTAATTCAACCTTTCTCTTGTCTAAATGAATTCCTGTTTGCGCTTCAAATTCATCACAAACAAGTTTTGTAGTAACATGACCAAAGCTTTTTCCGCCTTGACCAACTTTAATCTTAACAGAAATGCTTTTTCCTTCGATTTCATCTTTAATCTTAAGAAGAATCTTACGGTTAGCTTCTTTAGCATTTTCTTCTTCCTTCTTAGCTTCCTCATACTTCTTTAAGTTTTCTTCGTTAGCTAATTCAGCTTGTCCATTTTGGATTAAGAAGTTTGCATAACCATTTGCAACTTCAATAACTGTACCCTTCTTACCTTTACCTTTAACATCGGCACTTAAGATAATCTTCATAGTACCTGTACCTCCTTGAATATATTCTAAGTCTAATATACGAGTTAATTCATCGTATAATTCCTTAACTGTAACACCTTTTCTTTGTGTAGCAGCACTATTGAAGTGTCCGCCACCATCCATTTGTTCCATAACTACTTGAACATTTAACAAATCACCTAAGCTTCTTGCAGATATACCAACTGAACCATCTTTTAATTTACCAATAGTAAATGATGCTTCAACACCAGCAATCTTTAAAGCCATATCAGATATCTTAGCAAGTGTAGGCTTTTCTTCTATAATATGATCTTCATCAATTGAAACAATTGCGAATTTGTTACCGAATAATTCAACTTTAGATAAAGCTTCATTCATAAATCTTTCAGATTCAATTGGTTCTTGTAACAATTGACGTACAAATATCATATCTGCACCCAAACTCTTTAAAGTAGCTGCAGCTTCAAATGTACGAGAACCACTTCTTTGTGTAAAATCATTAGTATCAACTATAATTCCTGATAACATAATAGATGCTTCAAGGTTAGTAATTTTAATTTCACTGCTATAGAACACAAACATTTCAGAAACTAATTCAACACTTGATGAAGCACTTGAATCTAGATAATAAGTTAAATAATTATCATAACCGACATCACCAGGTCTATGGTGGTCAATAATTGATACTCTCTTAGCTTTTTCATATAATTCTGGGAACATTACAAGTCTTGGAGATTGTGTATCTGTTATTAGTAACAATGTTTGAGGCTTCATTTTTTCTAATGCTTCATTTAAAGATATAAAGCATGATTTTGTTTTAGGATCATCAAGTAATAGTTTAAATATCTTATTTACTGTCGCATCAGCAAGCTTTGGATCAAATGCAAGTTTAACTTCTTTATTTGATGTTTCAATCATTCTAAGTGCAGCAAGTGCTGAACCCATAGCATCTGTATCAGCATATTTGTGACACATAATAATAACGTTTGATGATAATTCTACTTGTTCTTTTAAACTTTGTGTTTGAAGACGAGCTTCAATTAAAGTGTTCTTTTCTTGAGAATTACTCTTTGCACCGAAGAATTTAATTTGTTCTCCTTCTTCGTTTACAACAACTTGGTCACCACCACGCTTTTCAGCAAGCTCAACAGCGTTATCTGCAAGCTTACCTAATTCACTTAATTCGTTGTCGTAACAAGCAACACCCATTGAAATAGATGATTTTAATCTTGAATTTTTAGCAATTTGTCTAATGTCATCAAGAAGTGAGAATTTATCTTCAATCATTCCAGATAAAGCTATTTTATCCATTACAACTACAATTCTATCTG
Organism: Acholeplasmatales bacterium; assembly: GCA_024695025.1. Classification (GTDB taxonomy): domain Bacteria; phylum Bacillota_I; class Bacilli_A; order Acholeplasmatales; family Anaeroplasmataceae; genus Anaeroplasma. Next base: position 5,677 of record JAILIY010000108.1, on the reverse strand, counting down.
CTTGTTGATCAAAATAACATTTAAATCTTGCGATATATTCAGAAATAACTGATAAAATTTTACCTCTGATATTAGCTTGTTCTTGAAGGTCATATCTCTTTAATGATTCTTCAAAGTTATCAAGCTTAATAATACCTAATGTTGTAATTCTTTCGTTATATCTTTTCTTAACCTTTTCTCTTTCAGTTGAATCAAATAAATATAAAATATTATATTCAATATTGTGTACAACATCGTATGACTTGTCTTCATACTTTAGTAACATTTCTGTTTTTTCAAGAATAACGTCATCAACTAAATCTTTTGAAATAAAATCAAGAGAAAGGTCAATCAAGTTACTATGGAAGATATTTTTTGCATGTTGGTTTGCCCAAATAATTTGATTTAAGTTGTCATATAGCATAATACCGATTGGAAGCTTATTAAAAACTTCATCACCGGCTTTACTAGCGTGATATGATATATTAGTCCATTTGTTTACTTTAGTTTTTAACTCTTTAATTTCTTTTCTCTTTTTAATATTCAATAACAAAGAAAAACAAATTGTAGTTAAAACTGCAGCTAAAATACAAAGTCCTAGGAATGTAAATGCTACTGGTAATCTCTTATCTTCAATAAAATAGTAATAAGTGAAATATCCACTAACAGCACTTCCTGAAGCGAATAATATTGCAAATATTATATATTTAGCATGTGCTAGAAATCTTTTCAACTTAATCACCTCACAATATCCATTTTATTATATCAAATTTATGAGAATAATACAATTGAAAGACAAACAAAATATATGTAAACATATATTATTAGAAAATAATAAAGCCAGTCAATATTTATAATACGACTGGCTTAAATCATTATTTACTTTCTAAAATCTAACTTATTATTAAAGCTCATTTCCCAAAATGCTTTTTCTCTTAGAGATGAAAAACGGAAAATTTCTTTACATTTTTCAAAGCTATTAGGATATTTATTCATCAATTTGTTTCCAAATTCTTCCCATACCTTACAGCCTTCAACCATTTCGTTTCCAATATAGCCTTCTAAGATATGCTTAAATGGATTGTTTTTTAGCATATTAGGATATCTTTTGTAACATTCATTAAAAATGTAACCATAAGATAACATACAAGGTAGAATTGACATAGTACCTTCAACTAATGTGCCACAAGAACACCAATTCATCATTGAATCAATATAAATTTGGCTTTCCATATCAGGTATAGTTGTTTCAACTACATCTTCTTTTAAACCACGTTCTAAAATAAATTCTCTTCTTACAGAAGTTTCACCTTCATTTACGAAAGCTAAAATATCATAAAACATTCTTATTTCTTCTAAAGTGTTACATTTAGTAATTAAATACGCATAACATTTTGCATAATTTAATAAATATCTTGTATCTTCTACAATGTATTTAACAATTTGATCCTCGGTTAATGTTCCATTAACTAAGCCTTGAACAAATTTGGAATTAATGCATTCTTCCCAAATAGGTAAAGAATCATTAATTATATCTTTCATATAATTAGTCATTAAAATTTCTCCTTAATATCATAGCCGTGATTTAAAGGGCCACTTCCGCAACCTAAATTAAGATTAGCTTTTAGACAGCCAGTTAAATAAGCTTTTGAATTTTTAATAGCTTTTACAATATCATAACCCTTAGCTAGATTTGAAGCTATCGCACTTGAAAGTGTACAACCTGTACCGTGAGTGTTTGGATTATCTACTCTTTCGCCATTAATCCATTCATATTTATTGTCATAAAACAATAAATCGTTGGCGTCATTAACTCTATGTCCGCCTTTTACTAAACATGCTTTAACATTATAATCTTTAATGATTTTACATGCTTTTTCCATATCTTTTTCATCACTAATTTTGATGCCTGATAATACTTCTGCCTCTGGTATATTTGGTGTGATTACAGAAGCTAAAGGAAATAATTCTTTAATTAATGTATCTTTAGCATCATCACTAATTAATTTAGAACCACTAGTTGAAACCATTACTGGATCAACTACGATATTTTTAGCATTATATTCTTTTAATTTTTTTGCAATTACTTTTATTAATTCTTTATCTGATACCATACCAATTTTTACTGCATCTGGTCTAATATCTTTAAATATGGCATCTAATTCACTTGCTAAAAATTCAGGTGTTACATTCATAATGTCATATACACCTAAAGTGTTTTGAGCTGTAAGTGCTGTAATTGCGGTTTCTGCAAAACAATTATTAGCCATAATAGTTTTAATATCGGCTTGAATACCAGCTCCACCACTTGAGTCAGAACCAGCTATAGATAAAACAACTTTCATTATTTCCACCTTCCTAAATCTAAATAATAATCACACTTATCCCTAATTGTATCATAATCTTTAATATTATTTTTAGTTTTGATTCCTAATACATTTAAATTCTTACTTTTAGCACCAATTAAGGCGTGAGTTGCGTCTTCTACGATTAATGTATCATCTATATTAAATCCTTCTTTTTCCATTAATTTAATATAACCTGAACCATCAACCTTAGTATAGTTAAAATTAGTTGATGTATATAATTCACTAAAATAATCACTTATTCCATTGACCTTAAGTGATTTTTTAATTAAATCTAGTGAGGTAGCTGTAAATAAAACTAATCTACCACTATCTTTAATTTTATCTAATAATTCTTTAGCACCATCAATTAATTTTAAATTTAAATATTCTCTTTCAATAAAAGAATCAACATTTTTAGATACAGTTTTTATATCTAAATCTTTAAAATATTTCTTTTGGAAATATTCTGCAGTTTCATGGTTAGTTTGTAATTTAACAATCTTATCTAATCCCTCTTCAGGTACTAGCCCTTCACTTTTAATATAGCGTGATGCGATATCATCCCACATAGAAAGTGAATCTAACAATGTACCATCATAATCAACTATAAAATTTTTATATTTTTTAGGTTCAAATGTTAATTTATCAAATTCTTTATTTAATTCTTCTGTAGCTAATTTAATATCTTCTTTACCAAATATAGCTGATACTACTGCGATACCATCAATTAATGTATTTTTTAAATCTTTAATGTTAGATAAGCTAATTCCACCGATTGCCACAACAGGTATATCTACACTTCCACAAATTTCAGTTAATGTCTTAATAGATACAGTAATGGCATCAAGTTTAGTCGTAGTATTAAAAATAGTACCTACACCTAAATAATCAGCGCCCATCTTTTTAGCAATTAAGGCTTCTTCAACTGTTTCACAAGAAACACCTAATATCTTATTTTTGCCTATTTTTTCTCTAACAAAATCAGCATTTAAATCATTTTGACCTACATGGATACCATCGGCATCAACTTTTAAAAATACATCAAGTGAATCATTGATAATAAAAGGTATGTCATATTTTTTACATACTTCTTTTATTTCGAATGCTTCTTTTACAAATGAATCAAAATCTAATTCCTTTTCACGAAGCTGTATCATAGTAGCGCCACCTAAAATGGCTTTTTCGACATCGTCTTTTAAGGCTCTGCCATTTAACCAGTATCTATCAGTTACAGCATATATTTTTAAACTAGACTTCAAATCTTTCAATTTTAGCACCTGCTTCTAATTTTGAATCATTTAAATTTGATAATTCATCAATTAAACCAATATGAAGTGTACCAGTACCCTTAGCGTACATCTTAGAAAATTCACCTGCAAGGCCGATCATTACAACAGCAGCTGTTACAGCCTTAAGCTTGTTTTCTGGGTTTGCAACTAAGCTTGCCGCAATTAAACCTGCAGTCATACAGCCTGTACCTGTGATGGCTCTCATTTCTCTACAACCATTATCAGTTGTATAAGCACCAGTTTCATCAACAATTAAATCAATTGGACCTGTGATTGCGATAACAGCACCAGTTTTAATTGATAATTGTTTTGCCATTTTAATAACTTCTTGTAAATTTTCTCTTGTTACATTGTCACTTACATCTGCATCTACACCCTTAGTCTTACTAGATACATTTGCTAATGCTTTTATTTCAGAAATATTACCTTTGATACAATCAAATTTAACATTTTCAATTAAATCATTAATTACTTCATTACGATAAGGAGTCGCACCAGCTCCACATGGGTCAAGTACTACAACATGGTTTAATTTATTAGCTCTTTTTCCAGATTCAATCATAGCCTTAACAGTATTTTGATTTAAAGTACCTGGATTAATAACTAATGCATTACAAATATTTTGCATATCAGGAGCATCTAAAACCTCATCAGTCATAATAGGTGATGCACCTATTGCTAAAGCTGCATTTGCAACATCATTAACAGTTACATAATTTGTAATAAAGTGAATTAAAGGACACTTTTCCCTAATATTTTTTATATATTCCATAATATAACCTCCTCATATAAAAAATAAAAAACGCCAAATCTAGCGTTTAAATAAAGAAACCTACGCTAGCATTACCTAGATCAGGTATAGGTCGAAGATCACATCTTCCTCTCAGCCTGTTAACAAGCTCCCTTATATACATTATTATTTTATAACTTATTATTAATAAGTTCAATAATTAATTAATATAATTTGAATCAGTTGCTTCTGTTTTTTTCTTCTCTGTCTTTAGTTTTAACACTAATTTAATCATTGAATCAAAAAATACAGAACCTACTCCATTACCAATTATCATTATAAATAAATATAAAACCATCTTTAAACTAAAATGATGAGCATATACATAATATGTAACATTGGCAACACAATGTTCAAATCCACATAATATAAATAATACTATAGGTAAATATGCAAATAATATTTTACCTGCATTATATGTACAAATTTCATGTCCTACTACTGCAAGATAAATCATAATACCACACAAAAATGATAATGCAAATATTGAAAATGGATTATCATCTTGTTTTGCATTTATTATAGGCAACGCTTGCTCCTTTAAAATATCACCATATCTTGTAAAAGTAATCATTGATGATAAAAATAAAACACCCAAAAAATTACCAATGACACAAACTAATAAATCAAGTAAATATTTTGGTTTATTATCAAGTAATCTACCAACCTTACCAGTATATAACCACAAACCAAAATTAATAATTGTAAATAATCCTATACCAAATATAAAGGCTCCAATAAATCTATTCCCATAATGTAAACTCATTAAATAACCAGTCGCACCTAGTGCTATACACAAGCCTGATATAAAAGAACTTGAGAATATCATCATATATTTTCTCATTTTAATACCTCATTTTTTTCAAAAACCTTTACTATTTTATAACAAAAGTTAGTCTAAGTAAACTGTTAATTATTAGTTTTTAAAAATAAAGAAAAATGGAGAATTAAATTCTCCATTATTTCACTTATTATTCACTTAAACTATCATAGATATTATCTGCATAATATGCAACATATCCGTTATCTGTTTGGCCAATAGTTAATAGAAGATTAGATAAATTGTAAACTGTTTTTAGATTTGAACAACCATAAAATGCTTCTTCACCAATGCTATTAATATCTTTTGAGACAACAATCATAGACAAAGACTTACAACTTAAAAATGATCTTTCTCCAATACTTGTTAAACTATCTGGTAATTTTACACTTTGTAAATTATCACAATACATAAATAAACCTATAATTGTATCTACATTAGCATAAACCTT
>JAILIY010000064.1 GCA_024695025.1 Acholeplasmatales bacterium | reverse complement strand
ACTACCTTTATAATAGTCAGTATATTTTACAAAACTTGGGTCTTCATTTGTTGTATTTTTGTAATTGAAGGCAATTATACCTAATGAAAGGGCCAAAGCACCAGCTACTAGGCTGGCTCTTTTAACTATTTTATTTATTGGGTTTGTATCTTTAATTTTTTTCATAGTTAAGCACTTCCTTTCATAGATTAATTACTAACAATTGTACTTGGATCTACACCCCATAGAGCTTTTGCTCTATTTGCTTGTACAACGTCTACTGTAAATGAAACCTGTACATCTACATATTCTGTATATGCACTTGTTGATATTGCATTGTAATAATATGCTTCATTTACATTGAATGTATATGCTTGTTGTGGATATGTGCCATCAACGTTTTGTGTAGGTACATACATTTCTCTTAAATATACGCAGTTTGTTTTGTTATCATAATACCAGTTGCTATCAGAAACAGTAAATGGTGATTGACCTGATATTTGATCTTTCAATACATAGTTTTCTTTTGTACTTGATGCATAAACACGTGTTCTTTTCCATGCATCTTGAATATGTATTCTTACATATACAGCAACTTCTGATGTGAATGCGAAATGTAATCCTAATTGAGATAAATATATTTTGTTACTTACACTATCACCACTATATTTATTGCTTGAGGCTGAACATGTAATTGCGCTATCAGCGGATATTTCAGCATAGCCGTCAGTTGATGATGTTATATCTGTATCGATAATAACCATTCCTAAACCATCGGCATCTATTACAGCTTTATAATTTTTACCAGTAACTGTAATGGCTGCCTCAGTTATTACACCATTTGTTGAATCAATTGTTGCTGTAATTGTCATTATAATTTCATTTGCTGTTAATGTAACAACATTTGTTGATATTGTAGGTGTTATATCTGTCAAATCATATCCATAACATGTTCCTATTTTTGAAATACCATTATATGTTTTAACTTCTTCATAATAAGCACTTGTAATAAGTGCACCTACTTCAACTTCAGCTACAGTATATGTACCATTTGAATAAATATAATAAGTTTTACCATTGATAAAGATATCATCCTCTGTAGGTAAATATGTACTTGTTGATGATAAAATAATTCCATCTAGTACTGCTACAGTATCTTTTCTTAATTTTGCTTGTCTTTCTCCTGACTCAGTTGATGCTGCATAATTGTAATAACTCTTTGAATCAATATCAATTACACCAACTTTATTACTAAGTGTTATGTCCTTTACATAAGTGTAAGCTGCAAATACGGTAGCAATAAGCATTGTTAGGAGTAATGATGATATTGCTACTATTAAAATTCTTATTTTCTTTTTCATCATAGCTTACTCCTTTCAATAATCTATGCGTTTGTAGTAGAAGAAGATATTTCTTCTTCAGTAATTTCTGCATTTTGACCTGCAGAAACAGTCGCGTTAATTCTTAATTTAAATGTATATGTTTCACCAACATTATTAGCTTGATCATCATATAAAAATGTGTTATCTGCTGTATCATCAGGTTGTACACCATAAATGTATACATAGAAAGTCACAGATGAGTCCTTTGTGATATTTGTGTAACTTTCAGATGAAGTTAAACTATTATCACTAAAATAATCTTCAACGCTAGTATCTAAATCACAACTTGTACTATCCAATGTGTTTACTTTTGATACAACGCAAGTTGCATAAGGATCACCTTCTGTTGTCTCATCAACAAAAGATAATGAAATATCAACATTTTTTTTACTTTTATTAGTTATATCTATTTGAATTACGTGAGCCATTGTCGTAAAATATTTTGCCTCACCATAACCATCTGCTGCGTCTATATCAAAAAATGATAAATTGTCAATTGAATATGTCGTTGTATTAACTGTATCGTCATCTTCATCTATTTCGTATGTTAAAACAATACCATTAGTTGATACATCTACTGTTTCAGTATGACTTGTTCTTACATACCATGCATATAATGTCGAACCAATTATAATAGCTAAAAGGACACTAGCGATTACATTAATCAATATGACATTTTTTGTTGTCTTACTCATTATTTAATCACTCCTATCCTACAGAAATTTGAACATTCTTTATAACTAAGCCTTGGAATTGATAGAAGTTATCTATTGCATCACCTAATGAATCAAATGATAATGCAAAGTAGATTGTTTTTGTTCCATTATCAGCAGCTGTTATTGTTTCGTTATAAATTGTTCCATCTATATCTACTTTTGTTGTTCCTTTTGATGCAGGAAAATCTGTTGTAGTTCCGACAGTTTTGACTGTAGGCGCCGTGTATACTTTGAAAACATCTTGAATTAAAATTTCATCCAAGTTTACATCGTATTTTGTGTTATCATCTTCGTTTTGAGTTAGATTATATAGAGTTTTATCTGTTCCGTTGTAGTCAACATCTATTGAAGTAGTAGTAGAAGTATATTGCACTACACCAGAATATGATACTTCATAATTGCTACCATTTTTAGCACCTGTTACATAATCAGTATTTAAATTTGTATCAATTCCGCTAAATGATACTGTAAGTTTTTGACCAGCATCTAAACTGCTACCGACAATCTTAAAATAGAAAACATCATCAGGCCATGCATCTTTGATTCTCAAATCATTATTAGACTTAACCCAGCTACCAGATTCAGTTGTAACACCTTGTTCATTAGTAGTTGAAGTATCGTTCCAATAATAAAAGTCAAAAGAGCCTCTAATACTATCAGAAGCCGCAATAATTCCGCTTGCTTTCGCAGTTTCATTTACTACATACCAAGCAAACATTGATAAAATTAAAAGGGTTGTTGTTACCAATAATGATACACTTGATATGATTAGATTTATGTATTTTTTCATATTGGCACCTCCCATTAAAAATTCTTGCAACAAAACTACTATAATGCGAAAACCTTCTTGCGCAAGTTCAAGAATAATTTTGTTTGTTTTAGAACTACTAAACCTTATTTAATATATTAAATAATAACTATACTATCAAATTATACTTTATTTTTATACTTTATGTCAATAAATTA
>JAILIY010000031.1 GCA_024695025.1 Acholeplasmatales bacterium | reverse complement strand
AAAAATTAGATATTAATTGTAACATTTTATTTACTGAACAATATTTAACTAATAAAAACATCTTAGATATATATGTATGGGTATATTCTTTAATAGATATATCAAGAAAAAATAATTATAAAGATTTATTCTTTAGAATATCAAAGGAAAATAACGATATTGAAATTACCTTATCTATCGCTAATGCAACATACATTGATGGACTTGATAATCAAGTAATTGAGGATTCTACATTAATTGTAAGGAAGGTGATTTCACAATGATGATATTATTATTCTTATTAAATCTATCTGTTATAGCCTTCGGTTGTTATGAATTACCTAAATATATTGATAAATTAAAAAGATTTTTCTTTGAAATGTTTTTATTAGCTATTGAAACTGTTATTATGCTATATCAAACGTATTTAATAATTCATAATAAGGATATTGGTTGGTATAATATATTCTTTATAGTAACACCTCTTTTATATTTATTATATTTATTATATGTAAAGATTCATTATAGAAGTCTATCATTATTTTCAATATATGAAGGAATTAATAAGCTTGATGAGGGTATGATGATTGCCAAGGGTGGACACGTTATATTCCAAAATGAAGCTTTAGACAAGTTAGTTTATATTTTGTTAAAAACTAAGATTAGAAATTATAAATTGTTGTTAAAAAGATTAGAAGAGGTTAAAGATTCATCTATTGAATTTAATTCATTAATTTGTGTTCGTGCAAATGATAGAATTTATGCATTTTCTTATCAGGATTTAGGTGATACATATATTGAAATAAATTCAACAGATGTAACAGAAGAAATTGCCTTAATTAATGAATTAAAAAAGGTCTTAGATGAATTAAAAGATACTGAAGGTGTCTTAAATGATTATTTAAATAATATTGAAAAATTAGAATATGAAAAGCAAAAGAATTTTATGTTAAATAAAATACATAATGTTTTGAGCTACAAAATTAGTATTTTAAACAAAGAAATCATTTCTAAATCCAAATATGATAAAAAGATATATGAGGATTTATCTGATTTTAATGCAGATATGTTTGATCAAAATAAATTGGTTGAAAATAACATTAATGAATTAAATTTAGATTTAGCACCGATTGGGGCTAAGGTAATAGTTAATGGTAAATGTCCTTTTAATTTACTTTCTGATGAATTAATATTTGAAATCATAAGAGAAGCAACAACAAATGCCATATATCATGGTAATGCAAGTGATATTATTGTTAATTTTTATGATAATAGATTAGAAATTACTAATAATGGTATAAATGAGGATGTATTAAAAAAAGGTAAAGGGTTAACCTTACTTGAAAAAAGATGTCATGAAAGAGGTTGGAAGGTATCATTTTTACCTAATGAAGGATTTAAAATTATTGTATATTATGGAGAAAATGTATGACAAAGGTATTAATAGTTGAAGATCATGATATATTAGCTGAATCTTTAAAAACAATATTAACTGATGATTTTGAGGTTGTAGGTGTAGTAAAGGATGCAAAATTAACATTCCTTTATTGTCAAAAATTTAAACCTGATTTAATATTGATGGATATTTTAACTGCCAATAATTCATCTGGTATTGATGCATGTTCAGATATTAAAGAAAAATTTGAAAACATTAAAATATTATTTATTACAGGCTTCGATGGTGCAGGATATATAAAAAGAGGTATTGAGGCTAAGGGTGATGGATATATCACAAAAGATAAATCTAAGGATGAAATATTATCTGCCATAAATAAAGTAATGAATGGTGAAAAGGTATTTCCTATTATAGATTCACAAAAAGAAGATACTCAGGGCTTAACAAGTAAGGAACAAGAAGTATTATTTTATGTGTGTGAAGGCTTAACAAGAGGAGAAATTGCGGAGAAGATGTTTATTAGTGAGGCAACTGTTAAAACTCACTTAGGTAATTTATTTTTTAAAACAAATACTAGAAATAGAACTGAGCTTGCAATATATGCAGTAACTAATGGATATGTTAAAAATATAAAATCTTAATAAATAACAAAAAGGACATTCGAGTGAATGTCCTTTATTTTGTATTAAGATGCTTTTTTAATCATAATAATTGAGCCTTCTGGTAATACATCAGTAAGGTTTCTTACTATAATGCCGGCATTTGTTGTTCCAGCAGCTACAGTATCTACTGATTTACCATTAACATTAATATTAGTTACAGTATAATTTTTGCCATAGATAAAATCAGAACCTGTAAAGATTATTACTTCATCAAGTAAAGATATATCTGTATTTGCTGTACCATATGCAGCATAGCCTCTTCCTGGTATTAGTTCAGATGATTCAACAATAAAATCATTTTTAATCCAATGTGCATATAATTTACCATATGCTCTTAATGTTGAATAATAAGCTACAGTATCAGAAGCTATTAAGTCGTACATTTCAATATCGTAATGAGGTTCATCTTGATCTGCCCAACCAATGAATGTGTAACCTTCTCTTGTAGGTTTTTCTAATTCACCAACTAATGTATTTCTTGGAATATGATAATATTTTAAATCACTACCATCTTGTAAATCAATTCTTACATCACAGAATTCTACGAATTCGTTATATTGTGCTTGCGTTCTTGCGATAACTTCAAATGTGACACTTGTTATATCTCCTTCAATAAGTTTATGTTTTTGTCCAATCCAAGTATAGAATGAATATGTAGCACCTTGTGGAACTTCTATTTTTAATACATAATCGTTACCAGAATAAGCGGCATCTGTTGCTTCAGCGTCATATAAATTATATATTTCAGTTACAACACATGTATTTTGTTTTCCACCAATTAAAATTTGAGGTCTATAATTATAGAAAAATGGATTATGACGTCCGCCTTCATCTTTAGATAAAACATGAGCTTTAACATAAATAGCATCTGTATGTATAACTTTTCCTTTTGCACAAATTAATGATCCTTTAGAAACACTATCTTTATCAATATCGACAATTAATCCTACACTATCGCCAGCTTTAGCTGTTGTAAGTGGTTTATGGTACATTTCGATTCCTTCAACTATTACATCAGATACTGTACCATCATTTAATACAACACTAATTGTATCACCAACATTTACAGAGCCTTGTTGGATTGTTGTAGTAATAACTGTAATATTACGATCAGAAAGGAAGAATGCCTCTTCAACATATGCATAGAATAATGTATTTTTAGAAATTGTTTGTCTATAGTTCTTTTCTGGATTTTCATTACATACAAAGTCAATGTATCCATCTTTTTCAAATGTTGGTTCAACAACTGTCTTTGTATATGTATAACCAGATTCTACAATTACTGCATAAAATTTAATTACGCCTGCGTACTCATATGGTGCAAGAGCATCAACATTGACAGTCTCACCACCTTCAAATGCAATTTCAGGAATTGCATCACCAAATGAATATTCTGAAGTTGCCCAACCTAGGAATTCATAATCTCCATCATGTAAATCAAAATAGCTTTCATCAGGAATTACAATTTTTTGGCCATATCTTACAGCTGCCTCTAACGAATCTAATGTATCTTCAATATCAGAATTATTAATAAATCCTAAATTAACATTTTTACCTTGCCATACTGCATAATATGTAGTTGTTTTTCCTAATTTATCTTCAGTAATTGTTACTGTATCAGCATTAGCTGGCATAACAGTTTGAGTTGAAGTAGCAGAAGTTGCCCAACCTATTAATTCATAATTTGGTTTTACATATCCAAATCCAAGTCTAAAATCTATTTCTTCATTTAATGATTTTAGATTAAATGTTCTAATTGTTCCTTCACCTCCGTTTGGAGAGAAAACGATTGTTGCAGTTTGCTGCCAAATTGCATATAAAGTCTTGTTTGATGTAATTTGAATTGTTTGGTTAGGGCTATAAGTTGCTACAGTTGCATCCTTATCAAAAGCCCAACCTAAGAATTTATAATATGTTAAATTGTTACTAAAAGATGGAATTTTTACATTACCATCGCTATCTGCAGATATAGGGTTAATAATTCCAGAAGCAGATGGATTATTTAAATCAAAGCTCAAAATAGCTTTGTTTGTCCAAATTGCATAATATGTAACAGAAGTAGATGATGTTCCACCAACAAAAATAGATTGATTTGCTTTATTACCAGTAGTTGCATCTTTATTAGTTGCCCAACCTAAGAATTCATAGCCATCTCTTGTTGGTGCTTCTGGTGTTGTTACATAATCAGAGTTTGATGCATATTTAGTAATTGATGCACCCTGGGCACCATTTAAATCAAATGTAACAGAAATTAAATCTTTCCATATAACATATAATGTCAAATTATCAGTTAATTTAACATTTTGACCAAATGTATAAGTAGCTTTTGTTGCTTTAGCATCTAAAGCATAACCAATTGCACCTTTTCCTTCTGGTGTAGTAACAGGTAAATTATTTAAACTTTTTAATCCTATAACATTATTATTTGCTGCGCTTTGAACAAGAGTTTGATTTGGCTCAGTAGTACCATAACCATTCATGTTATATGTTACTTTATAACGATCAGCCCAAATTGCATATAATATTGTTGCTTCAGTTATTTTTAATGTATCGCCAGCAACATAATTTCCTGCAGCTGCATCTTTATCTAAATCCCAGCCTAAGAAAATCTTATCTGTATTTGTATCTATAATACTAGATAAATTTGGAATAGTTACATAACCGTCTACTGATGTAATATCATCAGCTGTTGCATCAAAGCCATTAAAATCAAATGATAAAGTATATTCTTCATTTACTGAAGTAGATGTACTAGTTTCAGTGGATGTTGAAGTACTAGTAGATGTAGATGTACTAGTTTCAGTTGAAGTGCTTGTACTAGTGGATGTTGAAGTACTAGTAGATGTAGATGTACTTGTTGAAGTACTTGTGCTAGTTGAAGTTGAAGTTGAAGTACTAGTTGAAGTTGAAGTACTAGTAGAAGTAGATGTACTTGTTGAAGTAGATGACTCTTCACGAGGGGCATCTGGTGTTGTAGTATCAACTATAGTATCATCTTTTTTATCTTCTTTTTCTTTGCCACAGCTTGTAAGTAATGCGGCAGAAAATGTTGCAAGTAATGCACCAAAAATGATTTTTTTCTTTTTCATGTCTTCCTCCTATAAAAACAAAAATCAATCATATTATATATATTAATATTGTTTATTACAATCAACCGAACGGATGATTTTTAAGAAAAGAAAAATTAATTAAAAAACAAAAAAATTAAAAAAATTAGCACTCACCTATTGACAGTGCCAAAAAATATGATATACTATAAGTGTAATTGGCAAACAAGAGTATAGAGTGCCAATAGAAAAGAGGATAGAATTATGAGAAATGATTTATATGATTTAGTATGTGGATTTAACAATATGTTTTATGATAGAGGCTACAAGACATTCCCCATTGATGTCTTAGAAGTAGAAAATGGCTATGAGGTAATTTGTGAAATGCCAGGTGTAAAGAAAGAAGATATTGATCTTTCTTTAGAAGATGGCATCTTAACAATTAAGACTAAGAATCAAAATAAGCCAAATGATAAGAAATATTTAATTCATGAAAGAAACAACATGAGACTTGAAAGAAGTGTTAATTTTGGTGATATTGAAGTTGATGATATTAAAGCCAAAATGGAAGATGGATTATTAAATATTAATATTAAATTAAAAGTAAAAGAAAATACTAAAAAAGATATTACTATTGAATAATGGAGGTATATATATGTATAACGTAGAAAATAAGAAAAATAACAATTATGTAAGTGTATTTGATGATTTTAATAATTTCTTTGAAAATGCATTAGCAAAAGAAATGAAAACAAATATTGTAGATAATGGTAATTCATATCATTTAGCATGTGAAATGCCAGGTGTTAAAAAAGAAAATATTAAAATTAATTTTGAAAATGATACTTTAACTATTACTGTTAATAAAAACAATAATAATAAAGAAGAAAAGAAAAATTACATCGTTAAAGAAAGATATGAATCTTCTTTAAAAAGAAGCTTCTATTTGGAAGATGTAGATGCAAATTCTATTAAAGCTAAATTAGAAGATGGTATTTTAAATATCACTTTAAATAAGCTTGAAGAGAAAAAGACTCCTAAGAAAATAATCGTAATCGAATAACCATACTTTCTCCTTAATAAATGAGCCACCCACTTGGCTCATTTATTTTTTTAAAAATCATTTTAAAAATATAAAAATAATATATAATATTACCCGGAGGGTAAATATTATGTTTAATAATTTAAGAAATGAAATAGTTGAATTAAATAAGGATGTTAATAATGTAGCTAATTCAGAAAGAGCGAAAGCATTAAGAAAAAGATTAATAACAATTGGCCTTATTTTATCTATAATAGGCTTTGGAGGCGTATTTATATGCTTTATATTATTTGTAACAGCTGGAATGGATGCATTTGATGCTGATGGATTTACTCCTAGAGTTTTAGTTCCATTTATATTATTAATGCCATGTGCACTTATTGGTTCTTTAGGTGCTGCAATATTACGTATGGGTTTATCTATTGCAATAACTGGATATACATCAAAGCTAGTTAACGATACTGTAGTAATGAAATGTCCTGATTGTGGGGATCCTATTTCTAAGGATGAATTATTCTGTACAAAATGTGGTCGCAAATTAAGAAATCAATGCTCAAAATGTGGTCATATTAATGAGCCAGATGATAAATTTTGTGCTAAATGTGGAAAAGAATTATAAAAATTTTAAACCGGTCAAAACCGGTTTTTCTTTAATTAAATATTTTAATATTTATATTTTAGTGTTAAAATATAGCAGGCAAGAGGTATTTATATGACTCTATTATCTAAAAGAAGTATTGTAAAAGAAGATAAATCAAATATTATAACACTTGGCGCAATCGCAGCTGAGGAAAAGAAAAAGGATCCTACTGTTGTAAATGCAACAATCGGCATGCTTTATAATGAAGAAGGAAGCTTATTAACATATAAAAGTGTTGATAAGGCTTTATTTGAATTAACAAAGGAAGAAAAATATGCTTATGCATCAACACCAGGCTCTTCAGCCTTCCATGATGCAATTAAGAAATGGGTATTTAGAAATTATTATAAAGAATTTAAAAATATTTCAGAAGTAATGGCAACCCCAGGTGGTACAGGTGCATTATCTAATTGCTTTGCAAATTACCTTGATGAAGGTGAATGTGCACTTTTACCAAGCTATATGTGGGGAAATTATAAACAAATATTATATGAAAATGGTGAAACATTTGAAACATATACATTATTTGATGAAAAAGGTTCTTTCAATTTAGCTAATTTAAAAGAAAAAATGTTAGAAATTAAAATTCGTCAAAAGCGTGTTTTATTTGTAATAAATGATCCATGCCATAATCCTACAGGCTATACAATGACTGAGGATGAATGGAAGGGTGTAATTGATATCATGAATGAATTATCAAATGATGGCACACCTATCATTTTAGTTCATGATATGGCTTATATTGATTATGCTAAGCAAGGCTTTGATTATACTAGAAAAAATATGGAATTATATAAAAAATTAAATGATTCCGCTATGGTTATTATGGCTTTTTCTGGTAGTAAGACACTTGCATTATATGGTGTTAGAATTGGTGCTCAGGTTTGTATTTCAAAAAATAAAGAAAATTTATTAGATTTCGCAAGAGCTAATAAATTCTCGTCTCGTTCTAAATGGAGTAATACAACAAATTTAGGTATCAATATTATTACTAAAATATTTTCAGATGAGGATTTAAAAAAATCATTTGAGGATGAATTAAAATTTGCAAAATTCTTATTATCTAAGCGTGCTGATGCATTCTTACTTGGTGCTAAAAATGCGGGATTAAAGACTATTCCATTTGATTGTGGATTCTTTATTACAATTCCTTGTCAAAGCCCAGAAAGAGTTTATCAAGCTTTAGTACAGAAAAAGATTCATGTTATCCCAATGGGAAATGTTATTCGTGTAACTATTTCTGCAATTTCTTTAAATGATTGTGAAAGATTACCAAAGATCATTAAAGATGTAATTGATGATATTGATAGAAAATAAAGTTAGGTGAAATATGAATTTCTTTGAATATTTTATTAAAGACAAAGAAATTAATAAAGCTATAACATCATCAAATATTAAAATTGGATCATGCGCTAATGCATTTCAAATGATGATGATTGCTTCAGATTTTAATAGTGGCTCTGCCACTATTTTTGTCGTTTTACCTAATTTATATGAAGCACAAAATTATTATGATAAATTATCTAATATATTAGGTGAAGATAATGTTTTATTCTTTCCTTCAGATGAATTATTATCTGTTGAGATGATTTCATCTACAGGTGATTTTTTATATGAAAGAATTGAAACAATTATCACCTTATTAAATAAAGAAAAGAAAGTAGTAGTATTATCTATTCATGGTTTATCTAGATATGAAATGAATAAGGATAGATGGATTAATTCATTTATATCTTTAAAAAAGGATAATACATATAATAGAAAAGAATTAATTAATAATTTAATAAAGCTTGGCTATAATAAAAATTATACAACTATAAAGACAGGTGAATTTTCATCTCGTGGTGAAATTATAGATATATATCCATTTGGAAGAGAAAATCCTATAAGAATAGATTTTTTTGATGATGAAATTGAAACAATCAAAGAATATAATCCTGATACACAGCGTTCTACAAGAGAAATAAATGAATTATTTATAGTTCCTTGTCAGGAATTCTTTTATGATGATGATGAATTAAAATCAGCTATAAATAAATTAAATGAATATATTAATAATAATGATATATCTGAATTAGAAAAGAATATGATATTGGAAGATATTTCTAATTTAGAAAATCATGAAAAATTAAATCAAATGACAAGATATTTATCTTTATTTGATGATAAAGAGACTAATATATTATCATTTGTAGATAATAAGAAAATATATTTTATTGATCCATATTTAGCTAAAGAGAAAATTAAAAGATTAGAAAAGGATTTAAAAGATTATTCTTAAAGAATAATCTTTTAAATCCTTTTCTAATCTTTTAATTT
>JAILIY010000030.1 GCA_024695025.1 Acholeplasmatales bacterium | reverse complement strand
TATCGTGAAATATTATGTTATACCTAAGATTTTAGAATTAGATAAATATTTATCTTTAAGTAAAGAATACAGTTTAGGCTTTGAATACAACGAATTCTTTATGCCTGATATCTTAGATGATGAAAAAAAATTAAATGATATTATAAATAAATATAGTTCTTTAAATAGAAAAAATGATACTTTACATGGTGTATTTTTTGATATAGTTTTAGATTCAAAAGATAATTTAATTAAAAATATATCTTACCAAAGGGTAAGAAAATCTCTTGAAATTGCTTCAAAACTAAAATGTAAAGGTGTTGTGTTCCACACTAATTACATCACTTGGATGAAAGATATTAATTATAAAGAAAGATGGATTAAATTAAATACAGAAGCTTATTTAAAATTAATAGAAGAATTTAAAGATTTAGAAATATATATTGAAAATATGTTTGATTTAGATCCATATATGTTAAGGGATTTAGTTAAAAATATTAACCACGAAAGAATAGGTGTATGTTTAGATATAGCCCACGCATCTATATCTAATATGGATTTAGATATATGGTTTAAAGAATTATCACCATATATTAAACATATTCATATAAATGATAATGATAAAATAATAGATTCTCATGAAGAATTAGGAAAAGGTAAAATAGATTATAAAAAAGCTTATGAATATATAAATAAGCTTAATGATAATACATCAATATTAATTGAAATAAGTGATTATAATAAAACTTATAATTCAATAAAATACCTAAAGGATGGTGGCTTTGATGATTTTAAATAAAGATATAGAAAAGATATTAGATGTCATATCTAATATGTCTAAAGAAAATGATTATTATGTTTTACTTGAAGATATATTAGAAACAGGTATGAAAATATCTAATTGTGACGGCGGTACTTTATATCTTAAAAACGAAGATAAATTAGAATTCTTTTTTATGATTACAAAGTCACAAAATATTAAAAAGGGTGGCAAGGATGAAAAGATTGATTTACCACCAGTTGACATCAATTCATCAAGTGTGGCAGCCTACTGTGGTAGAACTAAAAGAATAGTAAATGTAGAAGATGTATATAGCGATAAAAATTATAATTGGGAAGGCCCAAAAAAATATGATAAATTGACAGGATATCATACTGAATCTGTACTTGTATTACCTCTATTTGATAAAGACAAGAATGTCTTAGGTGTCATGCAGCTAATAAATGCTAGTCAATTTAAAAAAGTAGTACCATTTTCATATGATGTTGAAAGAATTATTTATTCTTTATCAAGTCTTTCTGGTATGTTACTAGATAATATTAAATTATATGATGACATCAAAGAATTATTAGATTCATTTGTAAAGGCGATGGTTAAAGCCATTGAATCAAGAACTCCATATAATGCCTTCCACACAGTAAATGTTGCCAAAATCTGTGGTGAATTTGTCGATTATATTAATGAGAAAAAATATGATATTATTACAGAAGACGAAAAAGAAGAATTACTTATGGCAGCTTACCTTCACGATGTTGGTAAAATCATCGTACCTTCTAAAATATTAAATAAGGCAACAAGATTTGAAACAATCTTAGATAAGATGTTATTAAGATATGATTTAATCAAGGCTAGCATTGAAATTAATTACCTTAAAGGTAATTATGAAAAAGAATTATATGATGATGAAATTAAATTAATAAATAAGGCTAAAGAATTTATTATCGAATTAGACAAAAAATCATATTTAACAGATGAAGATAAAGAATTTATCGAAAGTATCAAAGACAAAACTTATAATACAGAATATGGTAAATTAAAATTATTAACAGATGAAGAATATCTAAATGCCAAAATTGAAAAGGGCACTTTAACTCAAGACGAAAGAGCCGAAATTGAAAAACATGTCGTATATACTCACAATATTTTAAACGAATTAAAATTTGGTAGAAAATATAAAAAGGTTAAAGAAATTGCCTCAAACCACCACGAATATTTAAATGGTTCAGGTTATCCAAATCATATTAAAGACGAAAATATTTCTAAATTTGTAAGAATCATAACTATTTCTGATATTTATGAATCGTTAATATCATCAGATAGGCCCTATAAAAAGCCTATTCCAAATGATAAAGCTTTATTCATATTAAATGAAATGGTAAAAGAAGGAAAACTTGATAAAAGATTAGTAGAAATATTTACAGAATTAAAATCTAAATAAGAAAATGCCAGTGAATAATCACTGGCATATTTTTATTATTTTTTATATTTATTTGTAATTTTTTCAGCTACGCACTTTGGTACATATTTAGATATATCTACACCGAATTCTAATAATTCTCTAATAGAAGATGAAGATACAACCTGTAGTCTTGTCGTTGGCATAAGTATTACTGTTTCAATTTCATGATAGATATCTCTGTTGTATTGGAATAAAGAAAATTCATTTTCATAATCACTATAATTTCTCATTCCACGAACCATGATATTGATATTGTTTTCCTTACAATATTGAGCAACAAGTCCATCGTAAGCAATTACTTTTACATTTGGTAAATCCTTGACACATTCATTAATCATATCAATTCTTTCATCAATTGTATAAATATATTTTTTTAGTAGATTATGACCTACTATTACGTGAACTTCATCAAATAATTTTGAAGCTCTCTTAATTATATCTAAATGTCCATTTGAAATTGGATCAAATGAACCTGGATAAACACATTTTCTCATATAAATCACCTACCTAATTATAACCTATAATTAAAAAAAATAAAAGAAAATCATAATTAATAAATATTAATTATAAAAAATATGGTAAAATTAATATGATATTTTAAATTTTAGAGGAATAATTATGAAGACAGTAGTAATCGCGACTAACAACAAAAATAAAGTAAAAGAATTTAAATCAATTTTAAATAATCCAAATATTGAATTTAAAACATTAAAAGAGATTGGATTTACTGAAGATATAATTGAAGATGGTAAAACATTTAAAGAAAATGCTTTAATTAAGGCAAAGACAGTTTCAAAAAAATTAAATTGTATAGCTATATCAGATGATTCAGGACTTGAATGTCGTGGCCTAAACTGGGAACCAGGTATTTATAGTGCTAGATATGCAGGTACTCACGATGATGAGGACAACAATCAATTATTACTTAAAAATCTTAAAAATGTAAGTGATAGATATGCCAGATACGTCTGTGCAATTTGCGTATATTATCCAAATGATGAATATCTTTTAGAACAAGATTATTGTGAAGGAAAAATAATTGATGATAGACGTGGGACAAACGGTTTTGGCTATGACCCATATTTTTATGTAGAAGAATTTGGTCAAACACTTGCCGAAGTGCCGCTTGAAAAGAAAAATACAATTTCACACAGACAAAAGGCTTTAAGAAAAATTAAGGATAAAATAAATGAAGATTTTAGTATTATCAGATAATCATTACAAGAATTTAGATATTAAAAATAAATATGATTTTATAATTCACGCCGGTGATTATGGAAGTGAACTTGATTACCTTGAAAACAACAATATAATTTATGTTAAAGGCAATTGTGACTATTATGGTGACAAAGAAAGAATATTAGAATTATACAATAAAAAAATATTGTTGACTCACGGGGACAAATATAGAGTTAAAGAAACATACCAATCAATATTGTATAAGGGCCTACAAGAAGAATGTGACATAGTTATATTTGGTCACACTCACATTCCTTTAATATTTATTGAAGAAAATATTTTATTTATTAATCCAGGAAGCTTTAAAGATGGTTATTATATCATCATTGATGAAAATAAAATATCTTTATATAAAGATGATAAATTTATAAAAAAATTAGATTATAGGTGGTAAAATGCTAAGTTTAAATGAACTACTAAATCTAGATATGACAGAATCAAGCATTAAAAAGCTTGATATGTATTTAGAGACAGAATCTAAAACTTCATATGATTATATATTAGTAGCTCATTATAAGGCTATTATATTAAATAAGCTTGGCAAGGTTAATGAAGCCTTAAAAATCTTATATGATATCGTCAATGATTTTGATAAACTAGATTCTAAATCAGTAATTAAAATATGTGACGGTATTATAGATATTTGTTTTGGCTGTAAAAGATATGACCAGGTAGGTAAATTTATTGAAATCAAAAAAGAATATTTACCTATAAGTGAAGAAAGTATTTATCTACACGACTTAATAAGACTTGCCCTTACAGTAAAACAATATGACAAAGCTAAAAATATTTTAATTGAATATTTAAAAGATGATATCACTAAAGAAGAATTAGTATATGCCAAATTAGAATTATCTAAAATATATTTTTTCGAACGCGATTTTGATTCTTATTTAGAAACAATACCACAGGTAGAAGAATATTATTTAGACAATGTTAAATTAGATGATTTATTGATTGTTAGATACAATAAATTATATATAATATATCAAAAAGAAAATTATTTAGAATGTATAAATAAAGGTAATGAATTATTAAAAGAAAGTAATAATAATTCAAGATACGCACTTAAAATCGCAACTCTTTTAATTAAATCATATTTAAAGGTTGGTGGAATTAAAAAGGCAACCATTTTAGAAAGTGATTTTGAAGAGCTTGCCCAAGCCCAATATTTAGATGAATCTATTGATTTTTGTTACGCATGTTTAGATTTATATAATATTATGGGTAGTGCCCCTTCAATAAGTTCTTATCATAATAAATTAAAAAAATTATTAGATTTAAAAGATTTAGACAACATTTCTAAATCAGATTATAAAGATGATAAGCCACAATTTGAACCTGAAATCTTTAAGCCAAAGAAAAAAGAAAAAGAAATCAAACCAGAAGATGTAATTATACCTATTGTTAAAACACCTGAGGCGACAAAAAATTATAATATATCACCACTTGAGGGTGAGGCATTTGATTTTAGTCATTCAAGAAGAGAAAAGCTAAACCCTAAATATGTCGAACCTGTCGTTATAAAACAAGAAGTAATAAAAAAAGTAGACAATAAATTATCTATAGGTGTAAGTGAAGATTTTAAGAGATTAGAAAAATTATTTAACAATATTTCTAAATTGAATTTAGATACAAAATTTAGAGAAGTATATAGACTTATTTGTATTGAAATATGTAAGCTTACTCAAGTTGAAGAAATATATTTAATGTATTTAAAAAGAAAAATGTATGGATTACATTTTAAAAAAGAAAGAGCTTATGATAAGAATTTAAATGAAGCTGATTTGAAAAACACATTAAATTATGAATGCTACATAAGAGGTACAGAATTATTCTTAGACCAATCAGACAGAAGCTACAACAAAGATATTGTAAATAATGATTTATATGGCGATGATATATATGGTTTTTCAATGCCTTTAAATAACAACATCGACTCAATTGGAAGTATCACATTTATTGGCCATACACCATTTATTATTCAACCTAACACATATGAATTATTAAAATTGATAACTAGTATTATCAACACAAGATTATTGATGTGGCTAAATCAAGATAGTTTAGAATATGAAAATAAGAAGAAATTTTTCATTATCGATAATATGTCTCAAGGCATTAAAGAATGTCAAGATGGCTATGTCCATTTAAATGAAACAGCACAAGCTATTTTAGGTATAATGGAAGATATTTCATTAGATGATTATATTTATCATATAGATTTAGATTATAGAGTAAGATACAAAAGAATTTATAATGATATTTATGAAAATGAATTATTAGATGAAACAATGGAATATCCATTTGATAATGGAATAGAAAAATTATTTATTAAAGAGACATTTAAATCAATAATAATTGATGGTAAATTCTGGATTATTTCTTTAATTGATGATATTACATCATCTAAAAAAGAAAAGAATGAATTAAAAGAATTAGCTTATAAAAATCCAATTTCTAAGATGGAAACAGAATTGAAATTAACAATTGATTTAAATAACGAAATCAAAAAATTAAATATGGCTTTAGCCATAATTGAAATTGATGATTTTAAATTATATAGTGATCTATATGGTTTAGAATTTATGAATCAGTTAATATATACTGTCGGACAGAAAATCAATGATTATTTATCTAATCATTTCAAATGGAGTGCATACCATCTAGACAGAGATAGATACGCCATCATCTTTAGGGATTTAAGCGACAGAAGATTAGTTGATAAATATTTAAATGAAATATTTAATTATGTTTCAGATGAAATATATAAATTAAATAAAAGAGTTAAATTAAAATTTAATTGTGGCTGCTTTAGAGTTAATAAATCAACAATCAACAAGACATATCAAGATGTTATATCTTACGCACTAGATGCACTAAATGATGCTATAGATATGGAATCAAATTCCCACAGTATAGCCCACTACAATAATGAATTATCAAAACTTAGATTTTATAACAACAATTTGATTACAAGAATAAGTGAGGCAATTGACCAAAATAGACTTGCAATCAATTACCAACAGGTAGTCGATTTAATCCAAAGGGAAGTATATGCTTATTTTGTAATGCCATCTTTAGATGAGATGGAATTGCCTTTTTCAAAAATTGAAGAAGTGGCAATTAGAAAAAATAAGATTATTGAAATAGACAAATATGTTATTTTTAGGGCTATTATGGAATTAAAGATGCTATATACAACTAAAAAAGGCTTTTTTAATGTATATGTATATGTCCATGATGAGACTTTAAAAGAATTGTATTCATTTATTAAAAAAGCATTAGAAAAATATAAAATTAATCCTAAATTTTTCGGTATTATAATTAATCAATGCAACAACAATGTAAATGATATTAAATCATTAAAAATTAATATTATGAGTAAAAATATAGTAGATATATTTAATGATAATGTCGATTGTATATTGTATGATTACAAAAGTGGTGGTTCTAAATCAATTGAATCATTTAATAATTTAGCTAAAGAATTTAATAAAGATTTTATAATAGACAATATTGATACAGAAGAGGAATTGAAATATTGCCTTGAAAACAAATATCAATTGGTATTTGGTAACAGATATAAGGCATTAAAGAGAATGAGTGAAATAATTGAGGATTTATAATTATTTCTTTAATGTTAAATGATATTATTGTATAATAATTAATGTTTGGAAGTGATTTTATGAGAGATTTTAAGAACATAAAAAGAATAGTAATTAAGGTCGGTTCATCAAGCCTTGTAAAAAAAGATTTAAGCATCAATATCAAGATGTTAAATTCTATTATGTCTGGCTTTTCAAAGCTAAAAGATTTAGGCATAGACTCTTGTTTAGTTACAAGTGGGGCAATTGCTGTAGGCATGCATGAACTAGGTCTTACTAAAAAGCCTACCAATATGGCTTTAAAACAAGCTTGTGCGGCAGTAGGTCAAGCAAAGCTTATGGAAAGCTATAATAGTGTTGCGAATTTATATGAATTAAAATTAGGTCAAATATTAGTTAATCATGACGACTTCCAAGTAAGAAAGAGAATGGTATTATTATCTGATACATTAGATAGTATGTTTAAAAATAATATCATCCCAGTAATCAATGAAAATGATGCCTTGGCAGTAGATGAAATAAAGGTTGGTGACAACGATACATTAGCTTCTTTAATTTCACCTATGGTAAGTGCAGATTTATTAATATTATTTTCTGATATAAATGGATTATATGACAAAAATCCTAAATTATATGATGATGCCAAAATGATTTCAGATGTAAAGCATATAGATGAATCTATCATCTCTATGGCAACAGGTGCAACATCAAAAGTTGGTACAGGCGGTATGGAAACTAAAATTAAGGCTGCCTTAATATCTAATATGAGTGGACTGGATATGATTATTTGTAATTCAAATAAAATAGATGAATTAGTCAATATCGTCAAAGGAGAAGAAATAGGTACATTATTCAATAAATATGAAAAATGTATATCTTCAAGAGATGATTGGATGATTTTTAAGACTAATTCTTGTGGACAAATTATATTAGATAAGAATTTTAAAAATGATTTAAATGTAAAAAAAGTATCTATTTTACCAACAGGTATAACTGATTGTAAAGGTGAATTCTTAAAAGGTTCTATAATTGATATTAAAAATAGTGATGGTGTAATAATTGCCAAAGGTATTTCTAATTATTCATCTAATGAAATTAATTTAATTAAAGGACATAAGAGTAGTGAATTTACTGATATTTTAGGATATAAAGGCAAAAGTGAAGTTATACATGCTGATAATTTAGTTGTAATAAAGGAGGAGTTTTATGGATTCTTTATTAAATAGCTGTAAGCTTGCTCAAAAAGAATTATTAAAATTATCTAATGAGAATAGAAATAAATGTTTAGAAAATATTTCTAAAGCATTAAAGGATAATATTAAATTTATTTTAGAAGAAAATGAAAAAGATATAAATAATGCCAAAGCAAACGGTATATCTAGTGTAATGGTCGACAGACTTAAATTAGACGAAAAAAGATTAAATAATATTGCAGATTCAGTAATTGATGTAATGAATTTAAAAGATTATATCGGTGAAGTTATTGAAGAATTTAATCCTGAAAATGGTTTAAATATCAAAAAAATCAGAGTACCATTTGGAGTAATTTGTGCAATATTTGAATCTCGTCCTAACGTAAGTGTAGATATCACAGCCTTAACAATTAAGACAGCTAATGCTTGTGTACTAAAGGGTGGTAAGGAAGCTATCAATACAAATAAGGCTTTAGTTAAAGTAATGAGAAATGCAATTTGTGATATAGTTAATCCAGATATCATCACTTTAATTGAATCAACTGATAGAAAGACTACAGATGAATTAATTACTAAAAAAGAATACATTGATTTATTGATACCTAGAGGATCTAAAAGATTAATTAATTATATAGTTGAAAATTCAAAAGTACCTTATATTGAAACAGGTGCTGGAAATTGTACACTTTATGTACATGAGGATGCTAAATTACATATGGCACTTAATGTATGTATAAATGCTAAGCATCAACGTCCAAGTGTATGTAACGCAATTGAAAATATAATTGTTGATAAAAAAATTGCAGCAAATTTCTTACCTGAATTAAAACAAGCATTTGAAACTCTAACTCCAAGTGTTGAGATTAGAGGAGATAAAGAGGTACAAAAGATTATCGATTGTAAGCCTGCAACAGATGAAGATTATTATACAGAATATAATGATTATATCGTTTCTGTAAAAATAGTTGATGGAGTTGATAGTGCAATCGAATTTATAAATGAACATTCAACTAAGCACAGTGAGGCAATTATTACAGAGGATATGGACGCTGTAAATAAATTCTTTACAGAAGTTGATAGCGCGTGTCTATATCACAACGCTTCAACTAGATTTACTGATGGTGGTGAATTTGGTTTTGGTGCTGAAATTGGTATTTCAACAACTAAGCTTCACGCACGTGGACCTATGGGACTTCGTGAAATTACAACATATAAATATATTATTTCAGGAAATGGAAGTGTAAGAAAATAATGTATAAATTAGGTATATTAGGTGTAGGGAAAATGGGTGGTGCCATCTTAGAAGGTATCATCAAATCAAAAGTATTTAAAAAAGAAGAAATCTTATTAAATCTATACACAGATAATGAAGTAGATTATTACAATAAAGAAAGAGGCTTTAATTATACTCAAAGTCCAAAAGAATTGTTTTCAAATTGTGAAATGATTTTACTTTCAATTAAGCCTCAAGTATTCCCAGAAAATATGGAAATTGCCTCTAAATTAGATTTTAAAGGAAAAGGTGTTATAAGTATCGCAGCAGGTATTACAATTTCATATATCGAAAAGAATTTTAAGAATGCTGAAATTATAAGAGTAATGCCAAATACTCCTGCCCTAATAAATAAGGCAGTAGCAACTGTCGCATCTAAAAATCGTGATTCTAAATATTATAAAAAGGCAATTGAAATTTTAAATTCAATTGGTGTATGTTATCCAGTTGAAGAGGATAAGATGGACGCATCTTTAGCACTTAATGGATCTATGCCAGCTTATTTAGAATTATTTGCCAAAGCATTTATTGATAAGGCGGTTTTAGATGGTATTGATTATGAAATAGCTAAAAAGCTTACTTGTGAATCAATTATTTCAAGTGCTTCCCTTATTTTAGAAAGTGATGAATCAATTGAACAATTAATTAAAAATGTTTGTTCAAAGGGTGGAACTACTCTTGCAGGTTTGGACAAATTATATGAATATAATTTTGAAAAAGCTATTTATGAATGTAGCGAAGCTTGTAAAAATAGAAGTAAAGAATTATCTAAATAATAAAAATAACTGCCTAAATTCTTGATATGATGTCTCTAAAGTAGACAAATAAAATAATTAAAAGATAAAATGAATAACAATCCCCTAGGGGATTCGCGATACCTCCAAGATTATTGTCATTAAATATGAATCCAAATGTTAACTCTGTTGATTTTCAAACTGTATGGAAATAACATACACAAGCTGAAAGAACAGGTTCATCAACAGATAATTTCATTTCATGGGTAGAATATCTGCAAATAAAAAAGAGGAGATTTATTCTCCTCTTTCTTCGTTATTATTGTTTTCTTCGTTTTCTTTTTGGAATTCTTCATTTAATTTAAATGTTCTATTATAATAAAGAATTCTTTTTGCTATATTGATATAACAGTTAGCTGTTATCGCAAACTCTAAAGCGATGTTTGTAAGTTCCAATTCGTCGTTGTCATCGACATCATTTAATTGTTTAAATGCATCACTTACGATATTAGCTGTCTTATTAGTATTGATCATATTGAAGTGATCATATGTCAATTCTTTGTTTTCATCCTTATAAGTTGTTTGAATTATTTGTTTAATTTCATCAAGTGATAAAACTTTCTTTAAAGAACATACTTCTTGGATGATTGCTAGATGTTCTTTACTATATTTTTTTGCCTTAGGCGCAGGTATAACTTCACCTTTGACATAGTTATTTATCATTGATGGAGTGATTTGTTTGTCGTCTGTTGAAGTTTGAAATATATATAATTGCTTATCTAGATATTTCATCACTTGTTCCATATATAAATCAAGTTCTGGTAAATTGTTAAAATCTTTAAAACTAAAGTTGTTTAAATCATTTAACCATCTTTCAATTGCTTTTTTTCTACTTAAGTCCATACTTTCCTCCTACCTTATTTATTATTATATAATAATATATAAATAATTACAACGCGTAAAGTTAAAAATTAAATAATAAATATTTGTGACTATCTCTATTGGTATTTAAAACTAGATAGAAATAAAAATATAAAAGTTTTAATATACAAAAAACACTAAAATATGTTGTAACAACGCAATTTTATCGATTTTACTTGCCAAAGATGAATTAAAAGTCTATAATATAATAAATAAATTTGGTTATGTGCCATTTTTATTTAAAGATTTAATGTTTTATAGCATTACCAAAGGAGAAAATTAAATGAAGATGAATGATAAAATTATTCCAATTTTCTTTGCTTGTGATAACAAATATTACAAGTTCACAGCTGTAACTCTAAAATCAATAATGGAAAATGCAAGTAAGGATTACAATTACAAAGCATATATTCTAAATGTTGATATAGATGAGGAAAACAAAAAATTAGCATACGAAAATATTAGTGATAATTTCGAATTAGAATTTGTTGACGTTTCTTCTTATTATAATTCTATTAAGGATAAACTTCCTGTTAGAGATTATTATACAAAGACAACATATTTCAGATTATTTATCGCTGAAATGTTCAAACAATATGATAAAGCAATTTATATTGACAGTGACGTAATCGTTCCTGGTGATATTTCTGAATTTTATAACCATGAATTAGGAAATAATTTAATCGGTGGATGTACAGAACAAGCAATGGAACAAATTGATTTGTTTGGTACATATGTTGAAAAGAATTTAGGCTTAGACAGACATAAATTCTTCAATGCAGGTCATATTTTAATCAACTGTAAATTATTTAGAGAAGAATGTGTATTAGAACAATTCTTAAATTTATTAAATGTTTATGAATGTAAAGTAACTCAAGATGAAGATTATTTAAATATTATCTGTTTCAATAGAGTTACATGGATTGACAATGCTTGGAATACAGAATCATTTGGTGATTTAAAAATTTTATGTAAGCCAGAAGAAGCAAAAATGATTCACTACCTAATGTGGGGAAAACCATGGAAATGTGATTCACAATTTTCTGACATTTGGTGGAAGTATGCAAAAATGACTCCATTTTATGATCAAGTATTAGCTGTTAGAAATTCAGTTACAGAAGAAAGCCTAAAGAAAGATATGGAAGGCTACGATGGACTTGTTAAGCTTGCAAATGAAGAAATCCAAAGAATAGATACATTTGTTAATTGTAAATCTAAATTAGGTATTAAGTCTGTTGATAGATTAAAAGTCTTAAGAAAGATTGAAGAATATGAACTAGAAGGTAAATTTGATCAAGATGTTGAACAAGACCCACCTTCAAAAGAATTATTACCTGATCAAGTAGATTACGAAAGAAAGAAAATTAGATCTAA
Organism: Acholeplasmatales bacterium; assembly: GCA_024695025.1. Lineage (GTDB taxonomy): Bacteria > Bacillota_I > Bacilli_A > Acholeplasmatales > Anaeroplasmataceae > Anaeroplasma. The sequence goes on along the minus strand of JAILIY010000030.1, from coordinate 22,370 downwards.
AATCAAAACTAAATTTGCTTATTTCTTAGCAAGAAAGTTCTTAAATAAGCAAATGAAGGAACAAAATTTAATAATTAAAGAAATTAAAGGTATTGAAAACTTAAAGAATTTAGATAGCGGTGCTATTTTAACTTCTAACCATTTCAATGCATTTGAATCTTTTGCAATCCAAGTTGCATATGAACAAGCTTTTGAAACATCTAAAGCTCGTAAGAAAAGAAGATTCTTTAGAGTAATAAGAGAAGGTAATTATACTTCATTTGGTGGTTTTTATGGACTTCTTATGAGAAACTGCTACACTTTACCACTTTCAAGTAATACAAAGACTATGGTTAAGTTTATGAGAAGTATGAATAAATTATTACAAAAAGGTAATTTAGTATTAGTATATCCTGAACAAAGCATGTGGTGGAATTACCGTAAGCCTAAACCACTTAAGAAAGGTGCTTTCCAATTTGCAGTTAAGGCTAATGTACCAGTAGTACCTATCTTTATCACAATGGAAGATAGTGACAAGATTGGTCCAGATGGTTTTAAGGTTCAAGAATATACAATTCATATTTCAGAACCTATTTATCCTGACAAAAATAAGACTAATATTGAAAATGTTCAATATATTATGGATAAGAATTATGAAGTATGGAAAGAAATATACGAAAGTGTATATCATACAAAACTAGAATATACAACTCAAGCCAGAGCATAAGCTTTGGCTTTTTTCTTTTTTGGTTTAAAACGCGGTTTTTATCAATAAAACGAGCATTATTCATCTTTTTTAAGCATGATTTGAGCAAAATTGACTTGATAAAAAAATCCTTATATGATACAATATTTCTAGATATAATGTATGTAAGCGATTTTAAAAAATCAATTGATTATAGATAAATTAGGTTATATTCGAAGTCTTACTTCGATTAAACATAAAGTAGTATGCAAAATTTAAAAAAGAGTTAGTAGATTTGGTTCTACATTCTACAAACGCACACCTATATTCTTAAGAATAAGCTTTTTAGTTATATTTGGTGCTTAAATAGCTAATAAAGTGATAGTGCCTATTTTGTAAGAATTCTCATATTTTTAAAACAATTTAGAAGTCAACCGGAAACAGGAGCGTACTACAGGGTTGGTTAATATGAATAATGAAAAGGAGAAAACACATGAAAAAGATAGTATGTGATTTATGTGGTGAATCCGACTTCGTCAAAGTCGAAGGAATGTTCGAGTGCCAAGTTTGTGGTGCAAAATATTCAGTTGACGAGGCTAAAACGCTATTTAGAGAAGTAGATGACAAACCACATGCAAAACAACAAGAAGTAAAAGAAGCACCACAACAACCAGAGGAAAATGCAGTATTAAAACCAAAGGCAGCCCCTACAATCGTAAGAAAGGTAGTAGTTGGAAAGCCAGCTGGTGCACAAACACAAGATCCTCAAGCAGCGAAACGTATCGTTTCACAAGTTAGACCTACAGTACAAGCAAAACCAGTTACTAAAGCAGGTCCAACAGTAGTTAAGAAAGTAGTAGTAAAACCTGTACAAGCTAAGCCTGTACAACAAGCAAAACCAGTTCAACAAATCAAACGTCAAATCGACAACAGCGCACCTGCTGGATCATTACAAATGATTGAAAACTTATTCATTCTTTCAGAAAATGCTTATGATTCAGAAAACTATACAGATGCTGAAAACTATGCAAACCGTGTAATTGAATTAGATGGTAAAAATAGTGACGCTTGGTTAATGAAAGGTAACTGTGCTGCTAGACAATCAACTCCACAAAACTTCAGATTCCTTGAAGCTATCAATTGTTGGAATTCATGTCTACAAAATGCTGAAAAAGATGAATTTGAAGATTATCAATTCACAGTAAGAACAAACTTAATCGATATTATGGTTGCATATGTTCTTAAGAGTTGTATTGATTTTGCTAAAGTTCCATCTGAAGAAAACTTCGCTAAGGTTAAAGATACAATTGATACAGTAGAACCAATGATGCGTAAGGCAAACCAAACATTTGGTGTTGATATTGTAACTTATGAAGATAAATTAGCATCTAACATTAGCGCCGTTGTTACTAAGATTAGTAAGCAAGCATTAACTGACTTCGGTAAGAAGAAAGAAACTCAAACTGTAGAAGCATATAAGAAATTTGTTGCTACTCAAGATGTATGTATCAATTGTTGGGATTATCTAATTGATATCGCTAAAAGACATGGTACAGTAACTGCAATCTTATCAAGCTTAGTTAAGATGCATGAATCTATTATTCGTAACAAGGGTTATGAACACAAAGGTTCAAAGGTTAAAGTTGGTATTGAATGTTCAATGCAAGAAAGAAATATGCGTCTTGAAAAGATCAAGGCTGCGAAGAAAAAACTAGACGATAAATTCGTTGATATTCGTAAGCGTGACCGTGTTGACCAAAAGATCAAGAATGAAAAGTATTGGGAAGAACACCAAGAAGAAAAACAAGAATTACTTGATGAACGTCAAAAACTTGACCATGAAATTTTCGAACTTGAAAATTCAAAACTTAAGATGCCTGAATTAAATGAATTAAAGAAACTTGAAGAAGAAGCAATCAAGCTTCAAGTATTAAAAGACAATCCAGTTTATTCTAACAAGGAACGTGCTGGTTATATGGATCAATTAAATAAGTGTCGTAAATCAATCGTTACTAAGAAGAGAGAATTAGCTTCTCGTATTAACCCAATTGATGACAAGATTGAAAAATATAAGAAGAGAATGTACGTTATTGAAAAAGAATTAAATATGAATCGTTAATGAAAATAACTCCTTTGGGAATATTCCTAAAGGAGTATTTTTGTATATAGTGAATTGTATTTTTTCTATACATAATAATTATATTTTATGATATAATTAAAAAGGTGTTTGAAAATGAAAGTAGCTATTATTGGTGGTGGAGCTTCAGGTTTAATGCTTGGGGCATTAATTTCAAAACTTAATATAAATTATGATATTTTCAATAGTGGTAAGCTTGGAAGAAAAATCCTTGCCTCAGGCAATGGTAGATGTAATATTGCCAACACTAATATTGATAAAAAATATTATCATGACAACAAATTATTATCTAAATTATTAGTTAATAAAGATAAAGTATTTAATCTATTTAAAGAATTAAATATTTATACTAAAGAAGATGGTGAAGGAAGACTTTACCCAATAAGTGAATCAAGTCTATCTGTCCTTAATATTTTATTAAAGAATAATAAAGGAAATATCATTGATTTATTTGTCAATAATATAAAAAATAAAGGTGACAAATATTATGTTGAAAACTATGGACCATACGATAAAATAATTATTTGTACAGGTTCATATGCATCATTTAAAAATAGTTTTAGTTACGATTATTTGAAATCATTAAATGTCAAATTTAATGACTTTAAACCATCACTTGTAGGCTTTAAAGTAAAAGAGAATATTAAAGCTATATCAGGTGTTAGATGTAAATGTAATGTATCATTATACAGTAGCGATAAATTAATTCACAAAGAAAGCGGAGAAATCATTTTTAAAGATGATGGTATTTCTGGTATATGTGTGATGAATTTATCAAGTTATTATCAACATTTAGATAACCAAAAAAGTAAAATTGTTATTGATTTACTAGATAATAAAAAATATAATACATTAGAAAGCGTCATTAATCCTAAGCTTTTAGATTATATTAATAAATATAATTTAGACCCTAATAAGATTGTTTTAAATATTAAATCAACTTATGATTTTGAATTTGCACAAGTTTGTGTCGGTGGAATTGATATTAATTATATTAACGATAACTTATCACTTAAATCAGACAGTAATATTTATGTTATGGGTGAAGTGATTGACTGTGACGGAGTTTGTGGCGGCTATAATTTATTTTTTGCGTGGCTTTGTAGTATAACAGTATACGAGGATTTGAAAAATGAAATATCAAATAAATAATTTTAAAATAAAGCCAAGTGAACAAAATGATTTAGAAAATATCATTAAGAAAAAATTAAAATTAAATGATTTTAAATTTAAAATTTTATTAAAATCAATTGATGCAAGAAATAAAAATGATATTTATGTAATCTATAATTTAATGGTCGAAACTGACAAACCACTTAAAGGTAACAATATCAGTTTATATAAAGAGAAGAATTATGATTTAGAATATAAAAACTATAATCATAACGACAGACCAATCATAGTTGGTTTTGGACCAGCAGGGATGTTTTGTGCCCTATATTTGGCAAGATGTAATGCCAAACCAATAATTATTGAGCGTGGCTCAAAAATTGAAATTAGAAAGAAAAATGTCGATGACTTTTTGAAAAAGAAAGTACTTAATCTAAATTCTAATGTTCAATTTGGTGAAGGCGGAGCAGGAACATTTTCTGATGGTAAATTGACTACTAATTTAAAAGACCCTCTTATAAATTTCATTCTATATGAATTTTATAAGCATGGAGCTAAAGAAAATATTTTATATGAATCAAAGCCTCATATAGGCACTGATTTTTTAGAAAAGATTGTTAAAAATATTAGGCTTGAAATTGAATCTTTAGGCGGAGAATTCTATTTTGATACTAAATTTATTAGTAGTTGTAAAAAAGATAATTTATTATCTTGTAAAATGACAAGTTTAATTGATAATAAAGAATTTATATTGGATACTAATCATTTGATTTTAGGTCTTGGTCACAGCGCTCGTGACACTATTATTGATTTATACAAAAGTGGTCTTGAAATGACCCAAAAGGCCTTTTCTATGGGCGTTAGAATTGAACATCCAAAGGATTTAATTAATGAGTCCCAATATGGTAAATTTAAAGATTTATTACCTACAGCTTATTACAAATTAAGCGCCCACAACAACGACCGTGGTGTGTATACATTTTGTATGTGTCCAGGAGGTTATGTAATAGCCTCACAATCAGATCCTGGTACTATCGTTGTCAATGGTATGAGTAATAGTGATAGAGACAATATTAATTCAAATAGTGCAGTACTAGTTGATATAAAACCTAGTGATTATGATAAAGGTAATGTACTTGATGGGTTGTATTTTCAAGAAAAATATGAGAAAATGGCATTTGAAATTTCAAAAGATTATAAGGCGCCAGCAAATTTATGTAAAGAATTTTTAAATGATGAGGTTGCAAGTTCTTTAAGAAGTGTAAAAACTACTTACCCTCATGGATTAAAATTTTGTAATTTAAATCGTTGCCTTCCGGATTTTGTTTTAGATAATTTAAAATTTGGAATCAATGAATTTGATAAAAAGCTTCATGGATTTAAATATGATGATGCTATTATAATTGGTATTGAGTCTCGTTCATCATCTCCTGTAAGAATTGTAAGAGATGAAAACAGAGAATCTAATATAAAAGGAATATATCCAATAGGTGAAGGTGCAGGTTATGCTGGTGGTATAACAAGTGCGGCCTTGGATGGATTAAAAACAGCTTTAAGGATAGTGAGTGAATAATTATGAGAGAGTTTTCGTGTGGTGTTGTGTTATATACCGAATTAGAAGGACATAGAGAATATGTCCTAATTATGGAACCAAGTGGTACATATGGTTTTCCAAAAGGTCATAAAAGAAGAGGAGAAACAAATCTAGATTGTGCATTAAGAGAATGCTTTGAAGAAACTGGTATTAAGCCTGAAATTCTTCCTAATTTAAAAAGAACAGTTAAATATTTTGTTCACAATACAAATTTAAAGGAAGTAACATATTTTGTGGGTAAATATGATTCTAATTTAGAACTTGAACCACAAGATTCAAACATTCAATCTTGCAAAAGATACACTCTTGATGCGGCAATGAATTTAATTAAATTTCAACAGATTAAAGATATTTTAGTTGAGATTGATTACATGCTAGATTTACACTAATAAAATGGAAATTAAAAGTGCAGAATTCTTAAAATCAGCAGTCGATGAAAATTCATGGCCACAAGATTATTATTCAGAATTCATGTTCTGTGGACGTAGTAATGTTGGTAAATCATCATTTATCAACATGCTAGTCAACCGTAAGAATTTAGCTAGAACCTCATCAAACCCAGGTAAAACACAAACACTAAATTTCTTTTTCATAAATGAACAATTCTATTTTGTCGATGTTCCAGGATATGGTTTTGCAAGAGTTGCAAAATCAGTTAAGGCAACATTCGGTAAGATGATTGAAAAATATGTCAAAAATAGAGAAAATCTTAAAATGGTATTTTTACTTGTTGATTTTAGACATAAACCAACAGAAGATGATAAATTGATGTATGAATTTTTAAAATACTACAATTTAAATGTAACTATTATCGCAACTAAAGCTGATAAAGTTAAAAATAGTGAAAGAGCTAAATGTAAAGAAACAATAAAACAAACATTAGGTTTAGATCCTACAGATAGATTTATTGTCACATCTAGTGAAAAGAGAGAAGGCCTTCCACAAATTCTTAAATTATTAGATGAATTTGTAGAGATAAAAGAGCCTTTAATAGAAGAAATTATAGATAATAATTAATAAATTAATTAAAAACACGCAAAAAGATAAAAAAAGTTATTTTTTAACCTTGCGTGTTTTATTTTTATGGGCTAAAATGATAAAGTCGAGTTATTTTAGTGGAGGATTAAAAAATGCAAAAAATAACATTAGAAGGATTGGTTTCATATCTTAAAGAACAAGGCTTTGTTTTCCAAGGTAGTGAAATTTATGGTGGACTTGCAAACGCATGGGATTATGGTCCACTTGGTGTTGAATTAAAGAATAATATCAAGAAGGCTTGGTGGAATAAATTTGTCCAAACAAACAGATACAATGTTGGACTTGACGCTGCGCTTTTAATGAATAAGGAAGTATGGGTTGCATCAGGACACATCGGTTCATTTAGTGACCCACTAGTTGACTGTAAAAAATGTCATTCACGTTTTAGAGCTGACAAATTAATTGAAGACTTTACACATGGCGCTTTAACAGGGGATGGTATGACAAACGAAGAATTGACAAAATATTTAGTAGAAAACAAGATTGTATGTCCTACTTGTGGTGCCTTAGATTATACAGACATCCGTCAATTCAATTTAATGTTTAAAACTCATATGGGTGTTATTGAAGATAGCAAGGCTGAAGTTTACCTTCGTCCTGAAACAGCACAAGGTATCTTTGTTAACTTCAAAAACGTTCAAAGAACAACAAGAAGAAAAGTACCATTTGGTATTGGTCAAATTGGTAAATCATTCAGAAATGAAATCACTCCAGGTAATTTCATTTTCAGAACTAGAGAATTTGAACAAATGGAACTTGAATTCTTCTGTAAGCCAGGTACAGAGCTTGAATGGTTCAATTACTGGAGAAGCTACTGTATGGAATTTTTGAAATCAATTGGTGTTGATGAGAAAAAATTAAGATTTAGAGATCATGAACAAAAAGAATTATCATTCTATTCAAATGCGACTACAGATATCGAATTTGAATTCCCTTGGGGCTTCGGTGAACTTTGGGGTATCGCATCAAGAACTGATTATGACTTAAATGCTCATCAAACTCATTCAAAAGAAAATTTAGAATATTTAGACCCTGAAACTAATACAAAATATTTACCATATGTTGTAGAACCAAGTGTTGGTGTTGAACGTATGTTACTTTCTGTATTATTCTCAGCATATGATGAAGAAAAAGATGATAAAGGAAACACAAGAATCGTTTTAAGATTACATCCTGCTTTATCATCATATAAGGTTGCAGTATTACCATTAATTAAAAAGAATCACGCTGATAAGGCACTTGAAATATTTGATTTATACGCATCTCATTTCTCAACTGTTTATGATGAAACAGCAAACATCGGTAAACGTTACAGAAGACAAGATGCTATTGGTACACCTTACTGTGTATGTGTTGATGACAATACATTATCAGAAGGTACAGTAACAGTACGTGATAGAGATACTATGGAACAAATCACATTAAAGATTGAAGAAGTAATTCCATATATTGAATCAAAATTAAAATTCTAATTAATTAGAAGGGGAGGTTATTATGACAAATGAAGAAATTCAAAATCTAATTGACCAAACCGATATTGTAGGCTTAGTATCAAAATATGTAAGTCTTACAAAAAAAGGAAAGAATTATCAAGGTTTATGTCCTTTCCACAATGAAAAAACACCATCATTTTACGTTTCACCTGAAAAGAAAATATTTAATTGTTTCGGTTGTCACAAGCATGGTAATGCTTTAGATTTTATCGAACAAATTGAAGGTATAGAATTTAAAGATGCTTTAGTAAAGCTATGTGAATTTAATGGTGTTAAATATAAAGACAATTATGTAAATAAGAACGCTAATCTAAATCTTAAATATTATAAGATTATGGAAATCTCAAAAGATTTCTATAAAACATTTTTAACCAAAGATAAATCAGGAATAGACGCAATTAATTATTTAAAAAAGCGTGGCCTTACAGATGAATTAATAGATAAATTTGATGTAGGTTTATCTCCTGATTTTGGTGATACATTATATAAAGTATTAAAGTCTTGTGACTATCTAGAACTCGATATGGCTGATATGGGTTTAGTAGAAAATAATTCTAAAGGTTATTATGATATTTTCTCTAATCGTATTATGTTCCCAATCAAAGATGAGATGGGTAATGTCTTAGGCTTTAGTGGAAGAATATTTAAGGGTGAAGATAATTCTAAATATATTAATTCAAAAGAAACTAAAATATTTAGAAAAGGTGAAGTATTATTTAATATAAATTTAGCCAAGCCAGAAATGATAAAAAAGCATAGAGCTATTTTACATGAAGGCCAGATGGATGTAATAGCATCCTTTAGAAGTGGTCTTGGTGAGGCAGTCTGTTCTTTAGGTACAGCCTTTAGTGATAAACAGGCAATGTTATTAAAGAAATTCTGTAATGAAGTTGTTGTTTGTTACGATGGTGATAAGGCAGGTATAACAAATTCAATTAAGGCAATCAATGTCTTTAAGAGAAATGGATTTAAAGTATATTCTGTAATGTTACCTGACAAGATGGACCCTGATGAATATGTTTTAAAATATGGTACATCAAAATATAAAGAATATTTTGAATCTCATATCATAGATTCTTTAGAATTTGAATATGAAGCTCAATTCTTTGGTAAAAATCTAAATGATAGAGAAGTACTAAATGAAGTTAAAAACAATGTATTTGAAATAATATCAAGATTAAATAGCCAAATTGAAATTGATGAATATTTAAATAAATTTAAAGATAAAATCAATTCTAATTTAGATGCTGTTAAATCAGATTTTGATAATTATAAAAATAATCACGCCGTATCTAATTTAGACAATACAGGCTTTGAAAATTATGACCCTTATATGGGCTATGATGTACCAAGCTATAACGTGCCAGTTGAACCTGATGTAAAGGTTATAACTCCAAAGCACTTATATAATAATATTTGTGAAATTAGATTATTTAGATACGCGATAGAATCTAAATCACTTGCTTTATCTATTGATGAAAAAATAATGAATGATTTAGGTGGTATGACACCTGAAAATCAAAACTTATGGTTATCATTAATAGATTATTATGATGAATTTGATGAATTTGATCAAGGTAAATTCATAAAAGCTTTAAATGATAAAGATGTAGAACAATATATAACAATAAATGATTATATATTAAAAGAACATATCACAAACGATATCGATGATATCGAGATGTGTATAGAAAAATTAAAATCAATAAATTTAGATAATTCTAACAAGATATTATCTAATAAAATAAGTAGTGAGCCTACACCTGAGGGTCAGACTTACATACTAGAAAAAATGTTCAAAAATAGAAAGCTTAAGGAACAAAAAGAAAATAATATAAAATCAAAAAAACAAAAATCTTAGGAGGATTACAAAAATGGATTTTGAACAAGCCATTAAAGAATTAACTGAATTAAGTAAGCAAAACGGCAACACAGTTTATTCAAATGATATTTTTAAATATTGTGAGGATGACGACCAAACAAGCTACGAAAAAATCGAAGCTAAGCTTATTGAAAATAATATAGATGTCGTACCATCAAAGGATTCAATTGATGATAGCGATGATGATACTGACGAAGTAAATTTAACAGATGTTGAAGAAGTAGATATTTCTAAATATGACCAATTACCTACATCAATTAAGGTTGATGACCCAGTTAGAATGTATCTTAAGGATATTGGAAAAATCCCTCTACTTTCTTTGCAAGAAGAAACAGAACTTGCTCAACTTGTAGTTGTAGGACGTCAAGCAAAAGAACAATTAGATAGAATTGAAGCAGATGATCAAAACACAGTTTCAATTGAAGAATATGAAAAATTACAAGATGATTTTGAAAAGGCTGAAGAAGCTAAAGAAAAACTTGTAAATGCTAATCTTAGATTAGTTGTATCTATCGCTAAAAGATATTTAAGCCGTGGTTTACAATTTTTGGATTTAATCCAAGAAGGTAACATGGGTTTAATTAAGGCTGTAGATAAATTTGATTATGAAATGGGTTATAAATTCTCAACTTACGCAACTTGGTGGATAAGACAAGCTATCACAAGAGCTGTAGCTGACCAAGCACGTACAATAAGAATTCCAGTTCATATGGTTGAAACAATTAATAAGCTTGTTAGAATCCAACGTCAATTAGTTCAAGAATTATCTCGTGAACCATCTCCTGAAGAAGTTGCAGAAAGAATGGAAATTCCAGTTGAAAAGGTTCAACAAATTCAAAGAATTGCTCAAGAACCAATTTCACTTGAGGCTCCAGTTGGCGAAGAAGAAGATTCATCTTTAGGTGATTTTATTTCTGATCCACATGCTTTAGATCCTTATGAATATACAGCTAAACAAAAATTAAGAGAAGAATTAGATTCTGTTTTAGCTACTTTAACAGAACGTGAAGAAAGAGTTTTAAGATTAAGATTTGGTCTAATTGATGGGCGACAAAGAACTTTAGAAGAAGTTGGTCGTGAATTTAATGTTACACGTGAACGTATTAGACAAATTGAAGCTAAGGCTTTAAGAAAATTAAAACATCCTTCTCGTAGTAAAAAATTAAAAGATTTTATGACTTCACATTAATTATATTGAGATACTATTTATTAGTATCTCTTTTCTTTTTTAATGGTAATTTGTATTCTATTATAGTAAAATAAAAATGAGGTTGGTTTTATGACTATTAATGAATGCTTTAATATAATAAAAGAAAAAGCTATACAAAATGACAATATAATAAATGAAGATGAATTGTTACAATATTTTTCTAAATCATCTAATGAATATAAAGAGCTTTATGATTTATTAAGCGAAAATGAAATAGTTATTATTTCAACAGATGATGAAATTGAAATAGAAAAAGACTTAGAATGTCTTTCCGATGATTCAATAAAATATGACAATGCTAAATATAATGGTGATTTAACAAAATTATATTTAAATGAGATAGGTACTGTAAGAAGACTAAAACCAGAAGAAGAAATTGAATTATCTAAAATCATTTTGTTAGGTAATGAAAGCCAAGAAAAGCTTGATAAAATTGATTATAACAAGATTTCAAAAGATGAATATGATAATCTTTTGAACAATGTAGAAAATGGAATTATAGCCAAAAATAGGCTTGTTGAGGCTAATTTGAGATTAGTTATGTCTATCGCAAGAAAATTTTCAAACAGAGGCCTACCTTTATCTGATATAAATCAGGCAGGTTCTATGGGTTTAATGCGTGCCTGTGACAGATATGATTATAAACTTGGTTATAAATTTTCAACATACGCAACCTGGTGGATAAGACAAGGTATATTAGATGCGATAGTTGAACAGTCAAGAACTATAAGAATTCCATCTTATATGAATACAAGCATCAATAAATTTAATAAAGCTTTCAATGATTTAACTAACGAATTAGGCAAAGAACCTAAAGTTGATGAAATAGCTAAATATATGAATATTTCAACAGCTGATGTCATTAAATTAATTGAACTAACTAGGGCACCTGAATCTTTAGATAAAGAAATAGGTGATGACAAAGAATCTACACTTGGAGATTTTATCGCAAGTGATTCAACAACCCCTTTTGATGTGGCAATCAAAAAGAGATTATCTATGACAATAGATAATTGTATAAATGAACTTTTGACACCAAAAGAAGCTTATATATTAAAATTAAAATATGGTCTTTTTGATGGTAAATTTTATTCGAATGAAAAGATTGGTTCAGAAATTGGTGTCACAAGACAAAGAATAGATCAAATTATAGATAGAGCACTAAAAAAATTATATCATTCTAAATATAAAGAAGAATTAAAAGAATGTTTGAGGTTGATTAAAAATGGATAGAATAGATTTAATTGCGAGTCTCGCAAAAGACAGTAATTGTGTAGTTGATTGTGGCTGTGACCATGCCTACACATTAATAAAGGCACTTAAGGATTATAATGTTAAAAGTGGTATCGCATCTGATTTAAATGATATGCCTTTAGAAAACGCAAAAGAAAATATTATAAAAGCTAATTTAGAAAATAGTATTGAAATTGTTAAATCTGACGGATTTAAAAATATTGATTCTAAATTTGATACAGCTATTATAAGTGGTATGGGTGGTATATTAATTAAAAATATATTAGAAGAATCTATATCAAAATTAAAAAATAAAAAATTAATTATAGGTGCTCAAAGTGATGCCTATATCGTAAGAAGATATTTAACTAATAATAACTTTATTATCACAGATGAATACGCTATAGTAGATGGTGGTAAATATTATGAAATAATGGTATTTGAAAAAGGTAATTATGCATACCCTGGCTACGCTTTAAAATATGGTCCTATCCTTTTAAAGAAAAAAGAAGAAGCTTATGTTAAACATTATGAAAATGAACTTAAAAAGCTTGAAGAATATCTACCTAGTATCAAAGATACTATTTTAAAGGATGAAAAGCTCGTTTTAAGAAATGAATATTTAAAAATCTTAGTTGGTGACGGAAAACAAATGATATCTATTTTAAATACAGATAATTATTATAGAGAATATTTTGTAAGAGATGATGTAAGTCCTCTAATCGTCATCGCTGCCGGTGGTGGTTATAAATATACTTCCCCTCGTGAATCAGAACCAGTTGCCAAATTTTATAATGATTTTGGCTTTAATGTAGTAATAGTAAATTATAGAGAGACACTTGATTTATATCCAATGCCTCAAAAATATTTAGCAGAAGTAATAAGAATTTATAATAAAGACAAAAGAGTATCTAAAATTATTGGTTTAGGCTTCAGTGCTGGTGGACACAATATTTTAGAGGTCGCCTTACATCAAGATATTTACAAATGTAAAATTGATTTATTGATGTTAGGATATCCAGTTGTCACTGCAAAAGAAGAATATGCACATAAGGGATCATTTGTTAATTTAATTGGTAATTATACTGATGAAGTGTTACTTAAAAGATTATCTTTAGAAAATGAAGTAAATGAAAATGCTCCGGATTTATTCTTATGGGGTACATATACAGACGAATCAGTACCTTTAATGAATTCACTTTTATTAATAGAAGCATATAAGAAGAATAATTGTAACTGTGAATACCATATGTTCCCGATGGGAGGTCATGGTTTATCACTTGCAAATAAAGAATCAAGTGGTGGAGATAAAAACAAAGAAATACCATATATTAATAAATGGGCAGAATTATCTATAGCTTGGTTAAAGTTAAAACTTGCATAAAATATAAAGTCAAATTATTGAAAAACGTTTTCTCTAATTTGGCTTTTTTTATATATAAAATTATTATTCGAAAAAAATGAATTTTTTTGAATTTTAAATGTTTAAATAATTAATCCTTATTAAGAATCATTATTAAAAAGGAATCATAAATTGAATAATATTTTATTATTATAAAAACTATCTTTTTTGACTAGAATGATGTATAATGTAAAATGCATAGGGGATGATGATTATGGTAGGTAAGATTCATTCATTTTTTGCGGGTGGTACTGTCGATGGACCAGGTATAAGATATGTAATATTTTTAAAGGGCTGTCCTTTGAGATGTTTATATTGTCATAATCCTGACACATGGACACAGGACAATGCAGAAATTTATGAGGCAAAAGATGTCGTAAATGAAGCGTTGCGCTACAAAGGTTACTTCAAAACGGGTGGTGGAGTAACGATATCCGGTGGCGAACCACTTGTGCAAATAGATTTTGTCACAGAAGTATTTAAACTTTTGAAAGAACAAAATGTTCACACGGCACTAGATACATCAGGAATTATATTTGATAAAAATAATCCTGAAGTAGTTGCTAAAATCGATGAGCTATTGAAATATACTGATTTAGTATTACTTGACATTAAGCATATCGATAATCAAAAGCATATAGAACTTACTTCTAAGCCAAATGTGAATGTCTTAGCTTTTGCAAAATATTTATCAGATAATAATAAGCATATGTGGATTAGACACGTACTAGTTCCTGGATATACGCTTAATGATGAATATTTAGTAAAGACTAAAGAATTTATTGACACTTTAAAAACTGTCGATAAAATCGAAGTATTACCATATCACACAATGGGTATTGTTAAATACCAAAATTTAGGTATACCTTATAGACTTGACGGTGTAAGAACTCCAACTAAAGAGGAAGTAAGGCATGCAAAATATTTGTTAGGAGTGATAAAAGATGTGGCTTAATAAAGATAATTTTAAGGATTATCTCAAGGGAATTACAGTAGTAGAGGTATCTGGGGAATCCTGTGCAAATTGTTTGACACTTATGCCAATTTTAGATTCAATTGTTAAAAGTCGTAACGATTGTAAACTATATCACATTGAAGCAAATGAAGACACAATGGATTTAATTAACATGTTTGAGGTTAAAACAATCCCCACAGTCCTAGTATTAAATGATTTAGAAGTAATAGCAAGCTGTAGAGGCTATCAGCCAGAGGAAATTTTAGAGTTGTGGATTGATAGTAAAATCGAGGATATAAAAAAAATTAAAAAGTAATCAATTTAGGGTTGAATTATTTTATATCACGATATAAAATTGTTTTTGTTGGTTTAATCTAACTATATTAAATGAAAAAGGAAAGAGAGATTAAAATTATGTTTTTTAAGGGTTGGGAAGGATTCGTCCCAGGTAAATGGTCAAACGATGAAATCAATACTCGTGATTTCATACAAAGAAACTATACTCCATATGAAGGCGATGGTAGCTTTTTAGCAGGACCTACAGATGCAACTACTAGATTATGGAAGATAGTACGTGATTTACAAGATAGAGAAAGAGCAAAGGGCGGCGTTTTACTTGCTGATACTGATATCGTATCAACTTTAACAAGTCACAATGCTGGTTATCTTGACAAGAATTTAGAAAAGATTGTTGGTTTACAAACAGATGTACCATTCAAGAGAAGCTTACAACCATTCGGTGGTATTACAATGGCTGTACAAGCTTGTCAAATGTATGGTTATGAAGTATCTGATAGAGTAAAAGAAATTTTTACAAAATATAGAAAGACTCACAATGACGGTGTATATGATGCATATACTCCTGAAATGAGACTTGCTCGTAAGAGTCACATCTTAACAGGTTTACCTGATACTTATGGTAGAGGTAGAATTGTTGGTGACTACAGACGTGTTGCCTTATATGGTATCGATTATTTAATCGAGAAAAAAGAATTAGACAAGTCATTAATCGATGGTGAAATGACTCCAGATAGAGTAAGAGACAGAGAAGAAGTTTCTGAACAAATTAAAGCATTAAAGGGCTTAAAGGAAATGGCAGCTAAATATAACTGCGATATTTCAAAACCAGCTACAAGTGCTCGTGAAGCTATCCAAGCTTTATATTTCGGTTATTTAGGTGCAGTTAAAGATCAAAACGGTGCTGCAATGTCAATTGGTCGTAATTCTACATTCTTAGATATCTATATTGAAAGAGATTTAAAGAATGGCGTTATCACTGAAGAAGAAGCTCAAGAATTAATGGATCAATTCATCATGAAATTACGTATTGTTAAGTTCATGAGAATTCAATCATACAACGAATTATTCTCAGGTGACCCAACTTGGGTAACTGAATCAATCGGTGGTATGGGTACTGATGGTAGAACATTAGTAACAAAGAATTCATTCCGTGTATTACACACACTTGATAACTTAGGACCAGCTCCAGAACCAAACCTAACAGTTTTATGGAGCAAGAGATTACCTATGAACTTCAAGAAGTTCTGTGCTGATTTATCAATTAGAACATCTGCAATTCAATATGAATCAGATGAATTAATGAGACCTAATATGGGTGATGACTACTGTATTGCATGTTGTGTATCTTCAATGAGAGTTGGTAAGGATATGCAATTCTTCGGTGCACGTGCTAACTTAGCTAAGTGCTTATTATATGCAATGAACGGTGGTAAGGATGAATTAATGCTTGATAAGGCTACTGGTAAGCCACTTCAAGTATCTCCTAAATTTGAATCAATCACTTCTGATGAACCACTTAATTATGAAGAAGTATTAGATAAATATGAACAAATGATGGAATGGCTTGCAGGTTTATATGTAAATACATTAAACTTAATCCATTACATGCATGATAAGTATTCATATGAAGCTATCGAAATGGCTTTACATGATACTAATGTTCATAGATATTTCGCAACTGGTATTGCTGGTTTATCTTGTGCAGTTGACTCATTATCAGCTATTAAATATGCTAAGGTAACTCCAATCAGAAATAAGTTTGGTATTATTACAGACTTTAAAACTGAAGGTGATTTCCCTAAATATGGTAATAACGACGATAGAGCAGATGAAATTGCTGTATGGTTAGTTAAGACTTTCATGAACAAAATCAAAAAGCATTATACATATCGTAACAGTGAACCTACTATGTCAATCTTAACAATTACATCAAATGTAGTATATGGTAAGAAGACAGGTAATACACCAGATGGTAGACGTGAAGGTGAACCTTTAGCTCCAGGTGCAAACCCAATGCATGGTAGAGATTCTCATGGTGCTTTAGCATCACTTGAATCAGTAGCTAAGTTACCATATGAATATTCAAGAGATGGTATTTCTAATACATTCTCAATTACACCTGAATCATTAGGTAAAGAAGAAGACTAATTAAAGGAGGATATATAATTATGTCAAATAGAGTAGAAAATTTAGTTCAAATGTTAGACACTTATGTTGATGATGGTGGATATCATCTAAATGTTAATGTATTCAATAGAGAAACATTATTAGATGCTCAAGCTCATCCTGAGAAGTATCCTCAATTAACAATTCGTGTTTCAGGCTATGCTGTAAACTTCATCAAGTTAACTAAAGAACAACAAGATGACGTTATCAGCCGTACAATTCATGAATCAATGTAATTAAATTTATCAGGCTCATTTAGGGCCTGATTTTTTTAACTATTAAATATTTAAAATAATGGTAAAAGTATATTGATTTACCATCAAAATAATGGTAATATGAATAAAAGGAGGTTTTTGTTATGAAAAATATTAATTATGCAATACCACAATATGCAACAGAACATGATTTTAGAAGAATTCGAAATAAATTAAATATGTCTCAAAATGATTTTGCAAAATTTATTGGTTCATCAAAGCCTACTATTGAAAGATGGGAAAAGCCTGGCTCAAAAGTTACTGGACCAGTTGTCTTATTATTAAATATGATTGAAAATAATTTAGATTATATTGATAAATTAATAATTCCAGAAAAAAAATTTCAAAAAAGATTAATATATATGATGGAAAATATTATTTGCACAATAATTGATGTGGATGATTTAGAAAGAAGAATTAAAATAATTAATTATACAAATGATGTAATGAAAAGAGCCTTTGGAGTTGTTTCTAATCCTACATACGAAGATTATGAAGAATTTCTTAAAAGTAGATGTTTCCCAGAGACAAGAGATAAGTTAAAACTTGTATTAGAAAATCTAGGATTGCCTTTTTATGATCCATATCTAATTATTCAAAAAACCGAAGGACGAATGGCAGAAGATAATTTTTGGATTAAAATAGAGGAGTGATTGTTATATGGTAGAATTATTTGAACAAGATATGATAAGTTTAGATAGACAATCATCAAAAGGAAACCAACTAAAATGGAAAAATGGTGATATTTGGTATAAAACTGATTCAGTTGGATATGAAGGCTTATCTGAATATATAATTTCTCATTTATTAAAATTTTCAAATCTAAAAGAAGATGAATATGTAATATATAATCCGCAACAAATTAAATACAAAAAACAAATCTATAATGGCGTTAGTAGTAATAATTTTTTAAATGGTGGCTTTAAAGTAATTACACTTGAAAGATTATTTAAAAATTATTATGGTAAGAGCCTACATAGTGCTATATGGGAAATTAAAGATCACGAAGAAAGACTGAAATTTTTGGTTGAACAAGTAGAAAAAATCACGAAAATAAAAAATTTTGGAAAATATATGAACAAAGTTTTAACAATCGATGGTTTTTTCTTGAATGAAGATAGACATACTCATAATATAGCTGTATTAATAGACGATAAAGATAATTATAAATTATGTCCAATATTTGATAATGGTGCGTCTCTTTTGTCAGACACAAAAATGGATTATCCATTAGGTGAGGATATATATAAATTAATTGAAGGCGTAAAGGGTAAAACTTTTAGTTTTGATTTAGAAGAACAAATGTTATTATCAGACAAATTATATGGACAAAATATAGTTTTTAATTTTAATCATAAAGATGTTGAAGATTTATTTGAATGTGAAGAATTAAAGATTTATTCTTCTTTAGAAAAAGACAGAGTTAAAAAGATTATATTTGAACAGATGAGAAAATATAAGTATTTATTTTAATCATTAGATTTATCAGGCTTTTAAAAGAGCCTGATTTTTTAATTAATAGAGTTCTATAAACTTGATAGGCCCTCAATAAAATGATATAATTATAAATTGTAAAACACTTTTAAACGTTGGAGGATTTTAATATGAAGAAATACGTTTATCATTTTGAAGAAGCTTATGGTTTAGGAAAGGAACTATTAGGTGGTAAAGGCGCTGGTTTAGCCGAAATGACTCACATTGGTGTACCAATTCCACAAGGCTTTACAATCACAACTGAAGCTTGTGAATTATATTATAATAACAATAGAAAATTACCAAAGGAATTACTTGATGATGTTTATTTAAAAATTAAGGATGTAGAAAAGAAGACAGGTAAGAATTTTGGTGGAGATAAAAATCCATTACTTGTATCAGTAAGAAGTGGTGCAAGAGTATCAATGCCTGGTATGATGGATACAATCTTAAATTTAGGTTTAAATGATAAGACTGTTAAGGTTTTAGCAAAAGAAACAAACAATGAAAGATTTGCATACGATTCTTACAGAAGATTTATTTTAATGTTTACAAATATCGCAAAGGGTCACCCAAGAGACGATATGGATGAAATGTTAGATAATTTAAAAAAATCTAAAGGATACAAACTTGATACAGAAGTAACAGCAGCTGAATTAAAAGAATTAGTTGAAAAATATAAAGAATATTATAAGAAGACTTTCAATGAAGAATTCCCAACTGATCCTTATTATCAACTAGAAACTGCTATTGAAGCTGTATTTAGAAGCTGGGATAACCCTCGTGCAAATACATACCGTATGATGAACAATATCCCTTATTCTTGGGGTACTGCCGTAAATGTTCAATCAATGGCATTTGGTAACAAGGGTGAAACATCAGGTACTGGTGTTGCCTTCTCAAGAAACCCTGGTACAGGTGAGAAGGTTGTATCTGCAGAATATTTACCTAACGCACAAGGTGAGGATGTAGTTGCAGGTATAAGAACACCTCTTAATATTACAGAATTAAAGAAAAGAATGCCTGAAGTTTATGAACAATTCATTAAGACAATTACACTAATGGAAAACCATTATAAAGATATGCAAGATATGGAATTTACAGTTGAAGAAGGTAAATTATATTTCTTACAAACAAGAAATGGTAAGCGTACACCAAGCGCTGCACTTAAGATTGC
This sequence comes from Acholeplasmatales bacterium, assembly GCA_024695025.1. Classification (GTDB taxonomy): domain Bacteria; phylum Bacillota_I; class Bacilli_A; order Acholeplasmatales; family Anaeroplasmataceae; genus Anaeroplasma. The sequence continues at coordinate 2,282 of JAILIY010000030.1, read as the reverse complement.
ATGTGATTTAGTTGATGAAGGCTTAATTGATGAAAAAGAAGCAGTATTAAGAATAGATCCATATTCATTTGGTACTGTATTACTTCCTAATTTCAACAAAGATGAATTAAATAAGGCTAAGCCAATTGCCAAAGGTTTAGCTGCAGGTCCTGGTGCTGGTTTTGGTAAATTAGCATTCAGTGCTGATGAAGCTGAAAAGCGTAAGAAAAATGGCGAAAAGGTAATCTTAGTTCGTCAAGAAACATCACCTGAAGATATCGTTGGTATGGTTGCTGCTCAAGCTGTTTTAACAATGAGAGGCGGTTTAACATCACACGCTGCTGTAGTTGCTCGTGGTATGGGTAAGTGCTGTGTATGTGGTTGTGGTGAGGCAATCATCGATGAAAAGGCAAGAACTGTTACAATAGGTGGTAAAGTTTATACTGATAAGGATACATTCTCTGTTGATGGTTCAACAGGTAATGTATATTTAGGTGAAATTAAAACAGAAGCTCCTGATTTAACTTCAGGATATTATGCTCGTTTTATGACATGGGTAGATAAATATAAATATTTAGCTGTAAGAACTAATGCCGACAATCCAAAAGATGCAAAACAAGCAGTAATCTTTGGTGCTGAAGGTATCGGACTTTGTCGTACTGAACATATGTTCTTTGACAAGGATAGAATCTTTTCTATGAGAAAGATGATTTTAGCCGAAACTAAAGAAGATAGAGAAAAAGCTTTAGCTGAATTACTTCCAATGCAACAAAAAGATTTTGAAGGCTTATATGAGGTTATGGATGGAAGAAATGTAAATGTACGTTTACTTGACCCACCTCTACATGAATTCTTACCTCAAGAAGAAAATTTAATTGTTGAACTTGCAAGTGCATTAGGAAAAAGTGTTGATAAAGTTAAAGATAGAATTAAAGAACTTCATGAATCTAACCCTATGATGGGTCACAGAGGTTGTCGTTTAGCTGTTACTTATCCTGAAATTTGTGTAATGCAAACTAAAGCTATTATAAGTGCGGCTATCAATGTAATGAAAAAGACTGGTAAGGCTATTGAACCAGAAATCATGGTACCACTAGTACTTGAAGTAAAAGAATTAAAATTCGTTAAGAATATTATTTGTGAAACTGCAGATAAATTAATTAAAGATAACAACATTAAGATGACTTACCATGTAGGTACAATGATTGAAATCCCAAGAGCTGCACTTTTATCTGATGAAATCGCAAGTGAGGCAGAATTCTTCTCATTTGGTACAAATGACTTAACACAAATGACATTTGGTTTTTCAAGAGATGATGCATCTAAATTCTTACCTTCATATTATGAACAAAAGATTTTAGAAGAAGATCCATTTAAGACACTTGATTACAAGGGTGTTGGTAAATTAGTTAATTTATCAGTTAAACAAGGTAGAGCAACAAGACCTAATTTACATATAGGTGTATGTGGTGAAACTGGTGGTGAACCTAAGAGTATTGAATTCTATCATAATGCTGGTTTAGATTATGTTTCATGTTCACCATTTAGAGTACCAGTTGCACGTTTAGCAGCTGCTCAAGCAAACATTAAAAATCCAAGAAAGTAATATTAATTAAGTAATTATAGCTACAAGATTAAAATATTTTTAATATTTTTTCAAAAAAAACTTTGATTTATTCGTTAATTATAATTAAGGGAGATAAATATGAAAAAGAAAGTAAAACTAATTTTAGTGCTAATTATATTATTTTGGCTAGTTGTATTTTGTATTCCTATTCCAAAAACACATAAAGATGGTGGAACAAAAGATTATAATGCCGTTTTATATCAAGTGAGAATATATCAAAGACTTTCTGTTGATGAAGATTCAGGCCAAGAAGGCTATATTAGAGGAAAAAGAATAAGAATATTAGGTATTGTAGTATATAAAAATACTTATTTTGAATAAAGATAATTATAATTAAAAGGCAAACATCAATTTGTTTGCCTTTTTGTTTTATCTATAATATAATTTTAAAGGTGAGTTGATTATGGTAGAAGCAATATTAGAAATCTTTTTTGAATTTATAGCTCAGATATTTGTTGAATTATTTGCCACTTTAGTATCGACTTTTTTAGAATCAGTTTGCGGTGATATAGATTATAACAAAAAGCTTAAATCAATCCTAAAAATAGTATTTACATTAATGTTCTTTATATTTGCGTTAGTATTGTTAATCATATCTATTTCAACTAATAAAGATGATTTATTTATAGTATTGTCACTATCCTTTATGCTAGTTGTTGTTATTGATAATTTAATG
>JAILIY010000172.1 GCA_024695025.1 Acholeplasmatales bacterium | reverse complement strand
AATTATTCATTTTCAGTTTTTTCTAAAGTATTACTATCTTTTTTAGCTTCTCCATAATATTTATAAGAATAATAATAGTAACTGTCTCTGTCTGAAGATTGAGGAAGTTTAGTGATATTATAACCTATAATATTGATATCTAATTCTTTTAATTGTAATACATTTTCATTAAATATCTTCTTTTTAACTTGATTTATAGATACATTATAAATAACACCATCAGAATATTTAGCAATTAATTTAGCATCATTACATATAGCAAGTGGTGGAGTATCTAAAATAATATAATCATATTCTTCTTTTAACTCTTCTATTAATGATTTAATCTTTTCACTTTCAAGTACAGCAAATGGATTTAATACACTCTTACCAGATGTGATAATATCAACATTTGATTCTGTATTTTTGATTATATCTAACTTTGAAGCTTCTCCTGCCACATATTCAATAATACCATTTTCTCTAATTACATTAAATGTTTTATGAACTGTAGGTTTTCTTAAATCTAAATCAATTAATAATACTTTGTTTCCATTATTTTTAATACAAGCAGCTAAATTAGATGAAATATATGATTTTAATTCATCTTCAATAGTTGATGTAAATAATATTACTTTATATGGATTATCAATATTTGCATATTTAATATTTGTAAAAAGTCTATTGTATGGTTCATAATTTTGAATAGTTGGTTCAACTAAAGACACTTCTTTATTTTTGTTGTTTTTATTGTCGATAAATACACCAATTGGAAGGGAGTCTGTAATTGCTTCAATTTCATCTCTTGTTTTAAATTTATTAGACATGAATTCTTTAACAAATACAACAACTGCAGATATTACAACGCCTGCCAAAAATGCGATAATTAAATATAATTTTTTGTTTATACCAGCGTAAGTTGATGACTCAGCATATTTATTGGCCATTACATTAACTTTTAAAGATTGGAATGAACCTAAATTAGATTCATCTTCAAATTCAAATTCTTCTATTGCATTATCAACAAATAGATTAACGATTACAATTGCAAAATCTTTATCAACATCAGTAAATGTAAGTGATATAACAAAATTATCATTTGATGAAGATGTTGATAATCTATTTTTGATATAAGCTCTTGATTCTTTAGAATCAGTTAATTTTTTGTTTTCAAAAACAGTAGCTGCAACTGCTTCATATTCTTTACCATCTTTTTCAAATTTAACAGTCTTATTATTATAATCTTCAATTACATCATTTAAAATGTCAGTACTTTTTGTTAGGCTCGCAACAGTATTAGTTAATTTTAATGTATCACTTGTACTGTAACCAATAGCTTCTTGAGTTTGGTTATTATAAGCTGCGATAACTATCTGAGCATTCGCGCTATATACTGGAGTTCTTGTGAAAACATAAACACCACCCAACAATGTAATTGTTAAAGTAATAATGGCAATTAAGATTAAATTTTTTCTAATTACTCTAAATATATCATTTAAAGAAATGGTTGATTCTTTCTTTTTATTTTCCATAATTTCTCCTCAAAGTTTTAAAAATATGTATTAATTTTACCACTTGTGTAATAATTTATCAATCCATAATGAAATTATGTTCTATGATATCGTCTACATTAAAATTCTTTTGAGCAGGTTTACCAATTAAATCATACCATCTCATTGGTGATATACCAACTCCACCACGTTTACATGTTAAATTTTTTGTAGAATAAATATCTCCAACCTTAATTTCAGTTAAAGCGACAATGCATTTTCTTTGAGTTGAGATGTTTTTCTTTTCTGAATCAGTTACTACTTTCTTTTCAATACCATAAATTACTTCTGCACGTCTTATATTAGTTACTAATTCTTTAAATTCAATTGGAGTGGCTGAAGCGATATGTTCAGGACCCTTCATCTTCTTATCTAATGTAAAATGTTTTTCAATTAAAGATACTCCAAATGAAGTTGCCATGGTTGCGGCAACACTACCGATTGAGTGATCTGAAAAACCAATCTTGGCATTAGGGAATTCTTTTTTTAGTTCTAATATAGCTGAAACATTGACATCATAATCTTTAGTTGGATAAGCTGTATTACAATGTAAAATTGTAATTTCAGCACTCTTATCTTCACTTATGATATCATATGCAGCTTTAATTTCTTCCATAGTTGCCATACCTGTTGACATAAGTATCTTTTTGTTTTCACATTTGATATCTCTTATAGCCTCTAAATATGGTAAATCAGTTAATTCACCTGAAGGTATTTTCCAAATATTTTGACCAATCTTTTGTAAAAATTCAACTGATTCAGCATCATATGGAGTTGAAAATACGATTAAGCCTTTACTTTCAGCATAAAATTTTAACATTAAATAATCATTAAAGCTTAATTCTAGTTTTTCAACAAGTTCAAGTTGCGTTTCATCTTCACCTGTATTTTTCTTTTGATATTCAGCCATTTCAGCGCCTTTAGTGATCATATCTGATGCTTTAAATGTTTGGAATTTAACTGCATCTACACCACAATAAAATGCTTCATCGACTAATTTATATGCTAAATCAATATTACCATTATGATTTGAACCAATTTCTGCAACAATTAAAATTTTTTCCATAAAAACTTCCTTAAAACTATTTTTTTAAGAATTCAACATGACCTGAATGAGTATGATATAAAGCAGTTTCTATTTTTAAGCCATTTTGTAATTCTTGTTTAATCAATTTACTTTTTAATATTTTCTTTTTGGTATTAATAACATTTAATTTACTACAAGCTGTAGGATCTTTTTCATCACCTATCGCAAATTGTATTTCTTTTATAATAGATGAAATAAAACTTTCGTGATGATCATCTATAGCACTTTTAACTGCCCCACACATCGTATGTCCTAAAACTACAACAAGTTTAGTATTTAAATGTGATACAGCATATTCTATAGAACCTATCCCAAAATCATCAATTACATTGCCTGCAAGTCTAATTACGAATAAATCCCCAATTCCAGCCATAAATATATTTTCTGGTATTACTCTTGAATCGCTACAACAAATAATTACAGCGTAAGGATTTTGACCATGCTTATGGGTATGTAATCTCTTTTCTATTGAGATATCACCTTTATGATTAGATTTGGCATGAATGTAATCATCATTGCCTAAAATAAGCCACTCTTTGGCAATTTTTGCAGGAATTACCATTATTTGTTATCCCACATACCATGTAAATTACAATAAGCATATGCACATACTAATTCATCATCAATTAACATAAACTCTGCATAAGGCTTATCGTTTGGTTTTAAATTCTTTCTTTGAACACCTTTTTTAGTTTCAATTTCAATAAATTCAATGTAGTGATCTTCTGTCATAGGATGTTCAACACTTCCTACATATACTTTTATTAAATTGTCTTCTAAAACAACTTGTGGTACATGTTTTTCAACTGAAGCATCTACACTTTTTATTTTTAATTCATTTAATGAACAATCTCCATTGATTGCCTCTATTATAGTTTTGTTTTCTTTGTAAAATTTCATAATTTTTCCTCCGTATCGCATATGTATTTTAATTATATCATAATTAACTGGTCAATAATAGTTTTTAAAAATATTATTTACCAAAAACTCTATTGTCAATATAAGGCTCGCTTGAATGATCACTGTTTTTATGTGATGGAATACCTACATGAGTTGTGGCTTGTTCTAATATATCTTTAGTCACAACAGCATTTGCACCAATAGCTACTTTATTTGCTATAGTTACACCACCTAATATTTTAGCACCTGTACCTATATAGACATCACTACCAATGTTTGCAAATTTGCCTGGTGTTGAATAAGAACCACCTATCACAACACCAGTTTGAATTCTTAAATTTTTCCCAATTTTAGAATTATGATTTATATAAATACCACCAAAATGGGCAATAGATAAGCCTGGACCACATACATTTATTGGAATACTTGTAGTATAAATCATACTCCATTTATGATGTAATTTAGAATAATGTTTTAAAAGCATTTTTTGGAATATATTTTTCTTATTTAAATTATGATAATATTCATGTTTTCTTAAAATTATTTCATATTTCCAAACTTCATCTTTTTTATCTGGTTTTAATTTATCGTCTTTAATATGTAAAGCTAGTCTATCTTGTTGTAGATAATATTTTAAATCTTCTTTAGTTTTTATCACGAAAATCACCTATATTCATTTTACCATACAAGTAAAAAAAAGACTATAAAATGAATTTATAGTCTAATTAATATTATAATTTGATATTATGCTTTTCAAGCCAATCAAGACCATATTTTTCAATAACATAGTCCATATCCTTATCGCCACGACCACTTAAATTGACAAGTATAGTACCAGTCTTTTTAGTAGTTCTTGCAAGTCTCATAGCATATGCAACTGCATGAGCACTTTCAATTGCAGGAATGATACCTTCAAGTCTTGATAATGTGAAAAATGCCTCTAGTGCCTCATCATCTGTAACAGTATCATATTTGATACGACCAATATCATGTAAAAATGCATGTTCAGGTCCAACTGATGGATAATCTAAGCCTGAAGCAACTGAATATACTAAATCAGGTTCACCCTTATCATTTTTAAGCATTAATGAATTAAAGCCGTGCATAATACCTTCAGACCCATATGTTATAGATGCCGCATGGTCACCACTTTTTGGACCACGTCCTAAAGGTTCAACACCTACTATTTCAACAGGATCATTTACAAATGGTATAAACATACCGGCTGAATTAGAACCTCCACCTACACAGGCACATACTACATCAGGAAGTAAACCTGTTAATTCTTTAAATTGATCTTTTGCCTCATTACCAACAACAGATTGGAAATCACGAACCATTAAAGGGAATGGATGAGGACCAACAACAGAACCTATACAATAAATACAATCTTTATATTCTTTTAAATAAGCATTAAAAGCTGCATCTACTGCTTCTTTAAGTGTTTGTTGACCATCAGTTACTTCAACTACATTAGCACCTAAAAGCTTCATTCTAGCAACATTTGGTGCTTGTTTTTTAATATCAACCGCACCCATATAAATATCGCATTCTAAGCCAAAATA
>JAILIY010000067.1 GCA_024695025.1 Acholeplasmatales bacterium | reverse complement strand
GATATAATATGAAGAAATATTTTTACATTGTTATACTTATTACATCAATTATATTATTATTGCTGGCGTTAATCATTGTTAGTTTTTTCCAAAATATTAATGATGCAATAATTAAATTATCATGTTCTGTAATAGGTATTTTAATTCCAATTGATATTAGATATATACAAAATATGACTGATAAGATGCCATGGGAAACATATTTAAGATTTTTATTAAGAAAAAAACAAATAAATAAAGATACACAAATAAGAATATCTTTCTCTACGTTTTATCGAATCCGTGTTGATGATACATTTTTATTAATAAGAAACATCTACGGAATAAGTGAATTTCAAATACCTGGATATACATATAGGTTATCGCTTCAAGAAAAGAATTACCTTGTAAAAGAATATGGTGTAACTTCAGATAATAGGATTCCAAACAAAGAGATAAAAGATGATTACAGGCTTTTTGTTAAAGCTAAAAACATTAAGAAGTTCTATAAAAGATTTAATAATCAATTCGATTATAAAAAAGGTGAATATATTAAAGATTATTTTGAAAAATTATTTATAAAGAATGATTATTTGCCTCAAGAATTATTTAGTAATGTTGATTATTATTTTGTCAAAAGAGATGTAAACCCAGTTTCTTATAGTCCTTATTTTTCTTGCTATGAGTTGATGTTAAGAGATGTTTATGAAATAGAACTTAATCAGGATCAACTAAATTATTTAAGAGAATTAAAAAACAATAATTCAAGAACAAACAATTATTATTTTGCTAAATCGGATGAGATAAAAACAAGAGGTGTTGACTATAAAAATGGTAAATTTGACTCTTTCATTAGTCAACATACAATGTTATTGTTAGATGATAATGATTAAACCAAAATCGTATATTACAGTACCGATTTTTATTGACACCTTCAAATTTACATATTAAAATATAATTGTAAAGTAAATAGACCTAAAGGGAGTAGAAGGCCAATATAGGTATTAATTATCGTCAATACGACAGTTGTCCGGTATTAATTTAAATTTCAAGACTTTTGAATAGTTGTTCAAAGGTCTTTTATTTTTAAAATATTTTATTCAAAGGTAGAATATAAATGTATAAAGAGTGTCCAAAATGCTTTTGCAATGTGTCTGAAGAATATGATGTTTGTCCATATTGCAATACAAATTTAAAAAATGCAAAAATAAAAAATTCTGATGTAATTAAAGAAGAAAATAATGGTTCGGTTCCAAATGAAAATGATGGTTTAAGATGTATTGCCCATAAATCAGAAAGTTTTTCATTTTTCATAGTGATTGGCATTTTTCTTTTAGTAACGTCGGTTCTTATGTTTAGTTTGGGATTTTCATCTCATGAGGGAATTTTATTATTTATATTATCCATTATTATAATTGTTTGGTCTGTATCTTACGCTTTTGTTCCAACAAGTATCATATTTTATGATGAAAAAAACAAATCGATAATAATTAATATGCGCAATAGTGAAAAAATGACAATATATTTAAAAGACATTGAATATGTTGAACAAGAGATAGTACGTAATAGATATTATATTGCTTGTTATCACAATTTTAAAATCCATATTACTGGTGGCAAAACAATTAAAGTTTCTGGAATTTCTACAGAAAATGAAGTAATGAAATATACACATAATAATAAAACAAATATATAAAGATTAAATTAGAAAGGGAGAATATAAATGTATAAAGAGTGTCCAAAATGCTTTTGCAATGTGTCTGAAGAATATGATGTTTGTCCATATTGCAATGCAAATTTAAAAAATGCAAAAATAAAAAATCTTGATGTAATTAAAGAAGAAAATAATGGTTTATTTCCAAATGAAAATGGCATAAGATGTATTGCCTATAAATCAAAAGGTTTCCCATTTGCATTTGTAACATTAATATTTTTGTTTTTAATATCAGTTGGTATGGTTATATTGGGAATTTTATCGAATGATACACATTATTCTGTTATGGGTGTTACAGGTTCTATAATATCATTAATATCACTTATCTGGACTGGCCATTATGCTTTTTCTGTTCCAAAGAGTGTTATGTTTTATGACCAAAATAATAAATTAATAATAGTTCATAGAGAAAACAGTGAAAAAATAAATATATATTTAAAAGATATTGAATATGTTGAACAAGATGTAGTACATAATAGATATGAAACGCCTTGTTATCACAATTTTAAAATCCATATTACTGGCAATAGAATAATTGAAGTATCTGGAATTTCTATAGATAATGATGTAATGAAAATTATTCAAAAAGAGAAAAACTCATAAAAGTATAAAGTAAATAAAAGATTATAAGTATATGGTGCCATAAAATTATGGCACCATATTTTTATTAAATTTCAAATTTTTGCCAATAATATAAATTGATAATTAACAATCTAAAATAATAATGTTATATTAAAAATAGGAAACAAAAAAACAATAAATTTTATAGATAGGAGATTATTATGCTTAGAGATGACCATGGTCTTAATGAAGAAGAAATAAGTAAATATTCAACAATTATTACAAAAGAATGGTTTAGCTTTGCTGAATATATTCCAAACAAAGAAAAACAGATGACTTCATTTACACATCAACATTTATCTTATGAATTTTTAATACCTTTTTCTACAGTGCCTTTATTAAGATATCAAGACGCCTTATATTTAGGTGAGGTTGGATATGTGTATCCAGTCAATCCAAATGTATTACACGGACTTGAATTTGAATTGACATCAAGTGTCGTATCTATCGTTGTATCACTTGATAAAATGGAAAAAGAAAAAGCTAGATTAGGCTTTACTAATAAATATTTTTATACTAAATATTTTGTAAGTAAAGAATTGTTACAATTGATTAGTGATTTTAAATTAAATAGTACAGATGAAAATGCCAACAAAATAATAGAAGTATTAATTAAAGATGGCTTAAGTACTATTGAAGATAATAGACGTCCTAAAAAGAATTATTTTAAAAATATGAGAGATAGTATTATTTATATGATGAATAATTATTGTAATCCTGATTTAACAATAGAAGAAGTTGCATCTCATTCACCTTATTCATATACTTATTTTACTAAAGCATTTAAAAAATATATGCATGATACACCAGTTGATCATTTAAATAAGCTTAGAATATCTAAAGCTAAAGAATTAATGAATAATAAATCATTAAATCTTGATGTGATATCAACTATGTGTGGATATAAAAATCAATCAGGATTAACAGAAGCCTTTAAAAGGATAACAAATTATACACCAACGGAATACAAAAAAAAGTTCATTATTTAACACTTAGCAGGAAGAAATTCCTGTTTTTTGCTGTTATTTTTTTTTATTATCATTCAACCTCTTTACTTTATTTGTTTTATACCTTACAATGAAAGATACAAGTATCACCGGGGAGTTGATGATATGTTCGATTTCAATAATTTTATAGATTCATTAAACAATATTATTGCAATAGACGAAATAAAACAATCTTTAATTAACATTAAAGACTATTTTCATATTGGCAAAATTGAAATAAAAGCGAAAGATAATACAGATTATCATCTATTTATATTAAACGAAAAATGTGAAACAGAAGCTTTTGTTAATCTTACAGCTAATGGGTATAATTATGAATATTATAGATGTGATGATTATAAATTTGATGATAATATGGTAAAAGATATTAATCTTTTATTAAAAATCATTAGCATTAGTCATCTAAATGTTATTTTAGAATGCAAGGCTAAAGAAGCAAGTTTAGTTAATTCATTTTCTAAATTACCAAATTCATCAGGCTTTGTTAAAAAGGTTACTGAATTGAGTAAAATAATAGATATTTCACAATATAATTCTTATTTTATCAATATAAAGGGCTTTGGTTTAGTCAATAAATTATTTGGTTCTAAAGAAGCGGATAATGCAATATTAAGCTATGCCTCTAAATTAAAAGATTTTGAAGGACCTAACGAGGTTGTGGGACATTTAGGTGGAGATAATTTTGTCGCCTTTATAAAAAGAGAAAGACATACTAAATTTATTGATTTAGTTACTATGTGTCCTGTAGTTATGAATAATGGTTCAATCAATAAAATAGTAAATCTAATTGGTGTTGTAGGTTATTATGAGATTGATAGTAACAATGGTAATGTGGAAATAATGTCAAAACCAGGTATGGCGCTTCAATATGCTAGACGTTCTAAAAAAATAGTAGTCAAGTTAACAAAAGAACTTGAAAATATGATTGAATCTGTAAAGAATATTGAAAGTACATTCAAAGACGAATTAAAAAATGGTAATTTTGTTGTTTATTATCAACCAAAATTTGATATAAAATCAGGAAAAATTATTGGGGTTGAAGCCTTATCCAGATGGATTAATAATGGTAATATTGTACCACCAGGTGTATTTGTACCAATACTTGAAAACAATGGTGAAATTGTAGATTTAGATTTGTATGTTCTTGAAAATTTATGTAAGGATATACATAATTATAGAAACATGGGACATAATATAGTGCCTGCTTCTTGTAATTTATCAAGAAGAGATTTTGAAATACCTGATATTGAACAAAAAATAATTAGTATTATTAGAAAATACAATGTCAAAAATAGAGACATTGTAATAGAAGTTACTGAAACTACTAATTTAGAAGAAAAAGAAAGATTAGCAAAATTTATCAATATAATGAATCAAAATGGAATAATGACATCTATTGATGATTTTGGTACAGGTTATTCTTCACTTTCTGTACTTAGAGATTTTAAAGTGAGTGAAATCAAAATTGATAGATCATTTATCAATAGAGAAATATTATTAAATTCAGATGAAATAATAATAGGTTCTATAATAGATATGGCTAAAAGATTAAGTATTGATGTAATTTGTGAGGGTGTAGAAACAGAAGAACAAGCTAGATTTTTATTTAGACTTGGTTGTAACAACGCCCAAGGTTATTTATATAGTAAACCACTACCAAAGCTAGAATTTGAAGCTATGTTACAAAAAATAGGTACTATATGGGATTAGATGCAGAATATATCTGCATCTTTTTTTATGGCTTGACTTTTTAAGTTAGTTAGAGTAAACTAACTATGTTAACGTTGTTAACTTGGAGGAAATAATGACAACAAAAGATAAAATATTACAAGAAGCTAAAATTGAATTTATCAACAAAGGATATCACGATGCTTCACTTCGTACAATAGCGAAAAAATGTGGGATTAGTGCCGCTGCTTTATATAGGCATTTTGAAAATAAAGAGGATATATTTCAAAAAGTAATAGAACCTTTTGTCATCAAATTTAATGAAATAGCAAGCTTTGTTCAGAAAACTGATTATGAATTATTAAATAATAATCAAGTCGATGAAATGTGGAATTTTGAGATGGAAGGAGGTTTTCATTTTGACATATTATTTAATGATCAAATTGATATCGTTAAATTAATAGTCAAAGAAAGAAAGGATTGGTTTAAGGATTTTATCATTACATTTGAATATGAGGCGACTATAAAATATATAAATGCAATGAAAGAACATGGATATAAAGTTAAAGTTTTTAATGATTTATCTTTTAAAGCATTATTAGATTCTTATTTAGAATCATATATTTATATATTAAATAAAAATTTAAACAAAGAAGAGCTTTTTAAAATATGTAATGATATAAATGTTTTTTATACTTTGGGTTTTAGAGATTTATTTGGATTTTAGGAGGAGAAATGAAAAAGAAGAAAAGAGGCTTATTGGCTATAGTATGTGATTATGCTGGTGATAAAAAGAAATATTACTTTTTTAGTATATTATCGGCCTTAATTTCAGTGGCAGCTGGAATTATACCATTTTATTATGTAGCTGATATCATTACTATGCTTATTAAAGGAAAAGATAAATTTAATGATTATACTTTTGATATTATAATGTTATTAGTCTTTTTCTTAATAAAGGGATGTTTCCATGTAATATCGACATCACTTTCACATGTGGCAGCTTTCCAAACAATTAAGGGTGTGAGAAAAAAAGCGACTGATTCACTTGCACTCGCTTCACTTGGTGATGTTAAAAAACAAAATTCAGGTTCTTTAAAGAATATATTAGTCGAAAGAATAGATTCAACTGAAACAACACTTGCCCATGTTATTCCCGAGGTAACATCAAATGTTATTTTGTTTATAGGAACTGCAATATATTTAGCTATATTGAGCTGGCAAATGGGATTAATAGCTTTAATACCATTTGTTATCGGCTTTATTTCATATTTAACAATGACAATTGGCTATGAGAAATATTTTAATAATTGTATTGTTAAGACTAAAGCATTAAATGATACGGCAGTAGAGTATATCAATGGTATTGAAGTAATAAAAGCCTTTGGTAAAAGTGATGTATCATATGAAAAATTTAAAAAGGCTGCCAAAGAAGGTGCTGATTGTTTTGTCGATTGGCAAAGAAAATGTAATATATCTTTTAGTGTTGCGATGACTGTTGCTCCATACACTTTACTTGCTGTATTGCCACTTGGCGGAATATTGTATTATAAAGATATTATTTCTTTGTCTACATTTATTATATCAATTGTAATGTCAATTGGATTAATATCACCACTTATTAACGCGATGAGTCATTTTGATGATATTTCTAAGGCTGTAACTATATTTAAAGAAATAGATTCAATTGTATCAATTGATAAATTAAAAAGGCCAAGTGAATCTAAGGAATTACCAAATGATTATGGTATTACACTTAAAGATGTATCATTTGGTTATGAAGATATAGAGATATTACATAATATTAATTTGAAAATTAAGCCTAATACCCAGGTAGCTTTAGTTGGCCCATCTGGTGCAGGCAAATCAACAATAGCTAAATTAATCGCTTCACTTTGGGATCCTAATGAAGGAGATATTTATATTGGAAATGTAAATATTAAGGATTTGACTTTAGAAGATTATAACAAAATAGTTTCTTATGTATCTCAAAATAATTATTTGTTTAATATGTCTATTAAAGAAAATATTAGATTAGGTAATTTAAATGCTACAGATGAAGAAGTAATTGATATATGTAAGAAATGTGGTGTTCATGATTTTATAATGAGCCTTGAGAATGGATATGATACTATAGTTGGTGATTCGGGTTCTCACCTATCTGGTGGTGAACGCCAAAGAATATCAATCGCTCGTGCGATGATGAAGGATTCTAAGATAATAATATTAGATGAGGCCACAGCCTACACTGACCCTGAAAATGAGGCAATCATCCAAAAATCAATTTCAGCACTTGTAGATGGTAAGACAGTAATTGTTATTGCCCATAGATTATCAACAATAATCAACAGTGATGAAATCATATTAGTTAATGATGGAAAGATTGAAGCTTGTGGAAAACATAATGATTTATTAGAAAAATCAGAATTATATAAGAATATGTGGAATGCCCACATTTCAGTAAAGGATGGTGATTAGAAATGATTAAAATGTTAAGAACGTTTTTCTCTTTTTGTCCAGCTAAAAGAAAAAATCAATTCTATATAGCCATCATATTAACAGTATTAATGGGAATATGCGAAGCAGCTAAGCTTCCAGCAATATGGTATATGTTTAAGCATATATTTGATGGCAATTTTACTTATAAAACAATAATTATATCATTTTTGATTATGTTTATTCCTGTCTGTTTTTCTATAGGATTTAGATACGCATCAACAATTTTACAATGTGATGGCGGCTATTCTACATCTGCTGAAAAAAGAATTGAAATTGCTGAACATTTAAGATATGTACCTATGGGTTATTTTAATAATAATTCACTTGGATATATCACATCTGTTACAACTAATTCAATGGAACAACTTTCTGATATCGCAACTAGAGTCGTAATGATTGTTACAACAGGTTTAATCAACACACTAATTGTTGTACTTGCTTTATTTTTCTTTGATTACAGAATAGGTTTAATAGCCCTTATAGGAGTTATATTATTCTTATTATTTAATTCAGTTATTAAATATCAAGGAAAGAAATTCTCACCTATGAAAGAAAAAGCTGATTTAGGTATAGTATCATCTATACTTGATTATGTTTTAGGTATTTCAGAAGTTAAATCATATAATTTATATGGTAAATATTCAAAAAGATTAAATGACGCTAATGAATATGGTAAAAAAGTATATACTAAAGCCGAACTTTGTATGATACCAGTTCAAACAATTCAAACATATTTAACTAGATTAATTGGTGTTATGATGACTGTAGCTGCTATTAAATTATATTTAGATGGAAACAATGATCTCGCTACTACAATGACTGTAATTATTTCAAGTTATGTCATCTATGCAGGCCTTGATTCAATGGGAACATTTAGTGCCTTATCTAAGATAATTGAACGTTGTGTAGAAAAAGCTAATGACATATTAGCCATTGAAACAATGGATATTAAGGGTAAAGATTATGAAATAGATGATAGTAACATTGAACTTAAGAACGTGTCATTCTCATATGATAAGAAAAAGATTATTGACAATGTATCACTTACAATAAAAGATAAATCAAAGGTTGCTTTTGTAGGTCCATCTGGTTCTGGTAAAACTACTATTTGTCATTTGATATCAAGATTTTGGGATGTCCAAGAAGGTGAAGTATTACTTGATGGTATCAACGTAAAAGATTTTAATATTGATTCTTTGATGGAAAATTTTACATTTGTATTCCAAAATGTATATTTATTTAATGATAGTATTTTAAATAATTTAAGAATTGCAAAAGATGACGCAACTATAGAAAAAATAAATGAAGTATTAAGAGAAGCTTGTTGCGACTTCGTATTTGATTTACCAAATGGTATCAATACAATTATAGGTGAAGGTGGTTCAACACTTTCAGGCGGTGAACTTCAAAGATTATCTATCGCTCGTGCTATATTAAAAGATTCTAAAATTGTAATATTAGATGAGGCAACTGCGAACGTCGACCCTGAAAATGAAGAAAAGCTAATGGCCGCAATTGATAATTTGACTAAGGATAAGACAGTAATAATGATTGCTCACAGACTAAAGACAGTTAGAAATTGTGATAATATATTTGTTATCGATAATGGAAAAATTGTTCAATCTGGAAAGCATGAAGAATTAATTAAAGAAGATGGAATCTATAAGAGATTTGTATCAGAAAGAATTGAAGCAGTAGGCTGGAAAATTTAATAAAAATTAGGCAAAGATTATTTCTTTGCCTTTTTTAACCAAAAGAGTTGTAATGTATTTAATATTATATGTTATAATATTTTAAATACGGGGTGATACAAAATGAAAAATATAGCTATTATTGGAATGGGTAAAATGGGATCTAAATATGCCAAAATGATTTTAGAAGATGAATCTATCGGATTTAAATTAGTTGCCTCTACTAGAATTAGAGAAAAGAATTTACCTAATGTAAAAGATTATATGGGTACATTTAAAGTTTATAATTCCGATAAAGAATTATTCGAAGGATTTGACAAAGGTGAATTTAAATGTGATGCCGTGATTGTTTCAACACCTCATTATTCCCATAAATTTGCCGTAATTGAGGCTTTTAAAAGAAAACTTGATGTCTTATGTGAAAAACCTGCAGGAGTTTATTTAAAAGACGGGCGAGAAATGCTTGAAGAAAATAATAATAACAATGTATATGGATTTATATTCCACCAAAGAACTTATCCAATAAATGTATTTTTAAAAGATATAATAGATAATAATAAATATGGAAAAGTTAAAAGAATAAGCTATATCATTACAGATTGGTTTAGAACTAATGCATATTATAAATCAGATTATTGGAGAAGTACTTATAAGACTGATGGTGGAGGCGTTTTATTAAACCAATGTCCTCACTCAATTGATTTATTATGTCATATATTTGGTATGCCAAATAAAGTGATGGCTTTTTGTAACGAAGGAAAATACCACAATGTTGAAGTAGAAGATGATGTCACATCATATTTAGAGTGGGATAGTGGTGTAACTGGTGTATTTATTGCCTCAACTGGAGAAATACCAGGTGTTAATAGAATGGAAATAACTACAGATAGAGCTGTCATAAAAGTATATAAAGATAAAATTGAGATATTATCTAACGAAAAAAATGATGAATATTACTTTAATATGCCTGACGAATCATTTAAAACTGATACAAAATTAGAAACATATGATTTTGTTAAAAATGAAGCATATAAAGATGTATTAAAAGAATTTGGTAAAGGAAAAGTTGTGGCGACTGGTTCTGATTCACTAATGTCACTTTATCTATCTAATGCAATGTATTTATCTTCTTGGAAAAAGAAAATAATAAATATATATGATATAGGTTCTAAAGAAGAATTAGAATTTGAAAAAGAATTTGCAGAAGAAATGAAGAAAAAAATATAAAAAAGATTGAACTCAATTATAAATTGAGTTTGATTTTTTATGTTGAAAATTTTGATTAAAATAGTTAATTATGATTTTGTATTAATCGTTAAAAAATGGGTAAATAAATGAATTATTTTTAATTTTGAAATCTTTATTTTAACATTTTTTTATTATATAATTAGTATATGGGGATGATAAAATGGCAACAAGATATAACAATTTTAAAATTTTGATCACTAAAATTGCAAAATCGATTCATAAAGTTGAAGAAAAAGAGATGCAACAAATCAATCTTAAAAGTCAACATATATCATGTCTTTATTATTTGTCTTTAAGTGAGAAATTAAGGGCGAAGGATATAGTAGATTTTTATGGAGAAGATAAAGGACAAGTATCAAGAACTTTAGATTATCTTGAAAAGAATAATTATATTGAATGTGAATCAAATGCCCCAAAAAGATATAATGCATTTTATCATTTAACAGAATTAGGAAAGAAAGTATCAGAATATATTGAAAATAAAATTAATCAAATAGTTGAAGATGTTTCTGATTTTTTAACTGATACAGAAAGAAGAATAATGTATAAATGCTTAACAAAAATAAGCGTAAATCTAGAAAAATATTAAAAAGATAAACAGTCAAATGGCTGTTTATTTTTCTTTATTATAAAGAAAAATATAAAAATACTTGTTGACTTTTCAACAAGATGAATGTAATATAAACTTGTTGACAAATCAACAAACCAATTGAAATGTCAATACAATAGTTCGGAGGAAAATAATTATGATGTTAGAAGATATTAAGAAGATTTTAGTTGACACTGCGAGTGTTGACGCAGAAAAGGTAACAGTAGATGCTACTTTAAAAGAAGATTTAGGAATTGATTCATTAGATTCAGTAGAAATGGTATTAGAACTTGAAAATGAATTCAATATCAAGCTTGAAGATGATGAAATTGCAAAATTAGTAACTGTAGGAGACGTAATTAATTTAGTTAGCGCAAAAACTATGTAATTATGATTTATTTATATGAATGGTATTAAAGTAGTAGGCTTTGGACATTACGTACCTGAAACTACAATCAAAAATGATGATTTCAAAGAGATAATTGATACATCAGATGAATGGATATCATCAAGGACAGGTATAAAAGAAAGAAGAATATCTATTACTGAAACTACAACAGATCTTGCATATAAGGCTGCATTGATGGCCCTTTTAGATTCTAAGCTTACAGGAAGCGATATTGATTTAGTTATAACTGCGACTATGAGTCCAGATTCATATACTCCATCAATATCATCAAAGCTTTTATCTAAACTTGGAATCGAAAAGGCAATGGCTTTTGATATTAGTGCTGCCTGCAGTGGCTTTGTATATGCACTAAATATAGCCTCTGCCATATTAGGACAAAATAATTTAAAGCGTGCCATAGTAGTTGGCGCTGAATGTTTATCAGAATTACTTGATTATACTGATAGATCAACATGTGTCTTATTTGGTGATGGTGCAGGTGCGGTAGTTGTAGAAAAAACTAATGAAAATGGATATTTTTATTCGATGTCAAAAACTGACACTGAAAACATATTATATGCCAACGCAATTAGGGCAAATGATATGCTTTTGAATAATGAAACAGATAATTATCATTTGAAAATGGATGGTAAGAAGGTATATAAGTTTGCGTTAGATGCTGTGAGTGATGCTATAGATAATGTATTAAAAATGAGCGGTTTAAAGGACTCTGATATAGATTTATTTATACCACATCAAGCAAATGAAAGAATTATCATGAGTGTTTGTAAACACTTAAATTTAGATTTTAATAAATTTTATTTAAACCTAGAAAGATATGGTAATACATCATCTGCAAGTATACCTATCGCCTTAAGTGAAGCTTACCACAATAATACACTTAGAAAGGGACAAACTGTTTTACTTGTAGGGTTTGGCGCAGGATTAACCTGGGCAAGTACAATACTTAAAGTATAGGTAAATAAGATGTTATTAAATGAATTATTAAATATAGAATATCCAATTATTGGTGGTGCGATGGCCAACATAGGTACAGCTGAATTTGCAGCTAGTGTATCTAATGCTGGTGGTTTAGGAATTATCGCAACCGGTGGTTGGGATGAAATAAAAGTTAAAGATGAGATAAGAAAATGTAAAACTTTAACTGATAAGCCATTTGGAGTAAATATTATGCTTATGAATCCAAAGGCAAATGAAATAGTAGATGTCATATGCGAAGAAAAGGTTGCTGTTGTAACAACAGGTGCTGGTAACCCTGGTTTATATATACCAAAGCTTAAAGAAAGCGGAGCTAAGGTATTTCCTGTACTTGCAAGCGTAGCTTTAGCTAGACGTCTTTTAAGATATAATGTAGATGGTTTTATTGTTGAAGGTACAGAAAGTGGTGGCCATGTGGGAGAGGCTACAACTATGTCACTTGTACCTCAAGTTGTAAATGCTGTAAATGTACCTGTAATTGCTGCAGGCGGTATTGCAACTGGAAAACAATTCAATGCAGCTTTAGCCTTAGGTGCAATAGGTGTTCAGGTTGGTACATGTCTTTTAGTATCAGAAGAATGTCCAATTCACCAAAATTACAAAAATGCAGTAATTAAGGCACGCGATTTAGATACTATCGTTACAGGAAGAAGCGTTGGGGCTCCTGTTAGAATTTTAAAAAATAAAATGAGCAAAGAATATATCAGACTTGAACAAAGCGGAGCTGATATAATGGAACTTGAAAAACTTACGCTTGGTGGACTACGTCGTGCGGTACTTGATGGTGACATCGAAAATGGTTCTGTAATGATGGGTCAAGTTGCAGGCTTATGTACAGAAATCAAGCCTTTAAGAGAAATATTAAAGAAAATAATAGACGATGCTAAATTAGAGAAAGATGAATTAATCAACAAGATTAATTTATTGTAGGTGTGATATGAAAGTTGCAATTGTTACAGGCTCAACTAGGGGTATTGGAAAACAAATCGCGATCGATTTAGCTAAAGATGGATATAATGTTGTAATAAATTATAACAGTAGTGATGAAAAAGCTCTTGAAGTTAAAAAAGAATGCGACCAATATAATGAATCATTTATTATAAAAGGTGATGTTTCTAAAATGGATGAGGCAACTAATATAGTAAATGAAGTAATGGAAAAATATGGAAGAATTGATCTTTTAGTCAACAACGCTGGTATCACTAAAGATAATTTGATTTTAAGAATGAATGAAGAAGATTTCCAAAAGGTATTAAATGTCAATTTAATAGGTACATTTAATATGTGTAAAAATGTTTCAAAAATATTTTTGAAACAAAGATCTGGTTCAATTGTTAATATTGCCTCAGTTGTCGGTGAAATCGGCAATGTAGGACAATGTAATTACGCATCATCTAAAGCAGGTGTAATAGCTTTAACTAAGACTTTAGCCAAAGAATTTGGCCAAAGAGGTATAAGAGTTAACGCAATTGCTCCAGGATATATAGATACTGATATGACAAAAGTCTTATCAGAGAATATTAAAGAAGAGGTAAGAAAAAATATTCCTCTTTTAAGATTTGGACGCCCAAATGATATCTCTAATGTAGTTGTATTTTTAGCTAGCGACAAGGCTTCTTATATAACTGGCCAAGTTATAAATGTTTGTGGCGGAATGGTAATGTAATTATGAGAAGAGTAGTTATAACAGGAATTGGAGCTGTATCTCCAATTGGAAATAATGTAGATGAAATTTGGAATTCAATCGAAAACAATAAATGTGGAATCGATTATATTACAAGATTTGATACTACTGATTTTAAAGTAAAGCTTGCCGGTGAAATAAAGAATTTAAATTTAAATGATTATTTTGATCCTAAGACAATTAAAAATAATGATAAATTTATACTTTATGGTAGAATTGCAGCCAATGAGGCATGCAAGATGGCTAAGCTTGATGAAATAGAAAATAGAGATAGAATAGGTGTTTTATTTACATCAGGAATAGGTGGAATTGAAACTATTCAAGACACAACTCTTTTAATGAACGAAAGAGGTGCCGATAGAATAAGTGCTTATTTTATACCTAAAGTATTAATTAATTTAGTTTCAGGTTCAATCGCTATTGAACATAATTGTCACGGTTATGTTTCAAGCGTTGTCACAGCTTGTGCTGCCTCAACAAACGCGATTGGAGATGCATTTAATAGAATTAGATATGGTTATGAAGATGCCATTATTGCAGGTGGTAGTGAGGCTTCAATCTGTAAACTTGGTATTGGTGGCTTTATGTCAATGAAGGCTCTATCTACATCTTTTGACCCTAAGCGTGCATCTATGCCATTTGATAAAGATAGAAATGGCTTTGTAATGGGTGAAGGCAGTGGCTGTTTAGTCTTAGAAGAAATGGAACATGCCAAAGCACGTGGAGCTAAAATATTAGCTGAGATAGTAGGATATGGCACATCTTGTGATGCATTCCATATCACATCACCAGATTCAACTGGTACTATCTGCTCTAATGCGATTAATAACGCACTTAAGGATGCTAATTTAGATCCATCAAATATTGATTATATCAATTGTCATGGTACATCGACTCACCTAAATGATTTAACTGAAACAAACGCTATTAAATTAGCTTTTAAAGAACATGTAAACAATTTGGTTGTATCATCAACTAAAGGTAATACTGGACACCTTTTAGGTGCTGCTGGAGCCTTAGAAAGTGTCATTTGCGTAAAATCTATTTTAAACGCACTTATCCCAGCGACAATTAATTACGAGACAAAAGATTCTGAATGTGATTTATTTATTTCTCCTAATGTGAATACTTACAAGAACTTAAACTATGTAATGAAAACGTCGCTTGGGTTTGGTGGCCATAATGCGGCCTTAATATTTAAGAAGTGGGGAGAATAATTATGCTTTATAATTATGAACAAATTAAAGAATTATTACCTCACAGATACCCATTTCTATTAATTGACAAAGTAATAGAAATAAAAGAAATTGATGGAATAAAAACTATAATAGCTCAAAAATGTGTATCAGGTAATGAACCATTTTTTGAGGGCCATTTTCCAAACTATGCTGTAATGCCAGGTGTATTAGTACTTGAGGCTATGGCACAGGCTGGTGCTTGTTATGTTTTAAGTCAAGATGAATATAAAGGTAAGCTTGTCTTATTTACAGGTGCTGATAAAGTTAAATGGCGTTATCAAGTAGTACCAGGTGATGTGATAACATTTGAAGTTTCACTTGATAATATTAGACACAACATCGGTACAGGTCATGGAAAAGCTTTAGTAGATGGTAAAGTTGCCTGTGAGGCAAATATATCATTTATAATAAAATAGACTTCTAGTCTATAAGATACTTCATTAAAACAGGATTAGTCCTGTTTTTTATTTTTTACAAATTCTTTACATTTTATATATGATATCTTCACAAACAATCATTTTTATTGTGCTAGTATAAAGACGATAAAAGTGGAGGATTGTATATGAATGTTTTCTCATGTATATTAAGTTTATTAGCAGGATGTGGCGTTTTTATGGTAGGTATGAATATAATGTCACATGCTTTAGAATCTGTTTGTGGAGTTGGTGTTAAAAGATTGCTTGGAAAAATAAGCAACAATAGATTTTTAGGCGTTGGTATAGGCACATCTGTCACAGCGATTGTACAGTCATCTAGTGCGACTACAGTCATGGTAATTGGTTTAGTTAACGCAGGTGTAATTACTTTATTTCAAGCAACATCAATTATAATGGGTGCTAATATAGGTACTACAGCAACAGGTATTTTAGCGTCATTTTCATCATTTAAATTAAATGAATATTTTTCAATATTTGTATTTATAGGTGTAATAATGATGTTTGTAAAGAAAAGTAGTGTTAAAAATATCGGCAGTATATTATCTGGTTTTGGTTTAATATTTATTGGCCTTGAATTAATGGGGAATGCATTTAATAATGAAGAAGTATTAGATTTTTTCATGGATGTATTTTCTAAAATAAGTTTCCCATTATTATTGATTTTATTTGGTTTATTATTCACTGCTTTATTACAATCATCAAGTGCGATGACCGGTATTGTTATAGTTATGGCTGGTGGTGGTGCTTTATCACTTGAAAATGCTTTATTTATAATATTAGGTACAAATATAGGTACATGTATCACAGCAATTATTTCATCAATAGGGGCAAATCCAAACGCGAAGCGCGCAAGTTTAATTCACTTGATGTTTAATGTTATTGGAACAGTTGTTTTTACAATAATATTATTGATATTTAAAAACCAAATTATAGATTTTATGAATAATTTAAATTTGAAAATAGAATTTAAAATCTCATTATTTCACGTCGTATTTAATGTAGTTACAACTTTACTTTTATTGCCATCAATTAATTTGTTGGTTAAATTCTCAAAGAAGGTAATTAAAGAACCAAAAGATGAAAGATTAAATTCACTAAAATATATTGATGATCACTTACTTAGAACTCCATCTGTTGCCTTGATGCAGGCGAAAAACGAAATTATTAATATGATGGAATTATCTAAAGAAAATTTTGATGATTCATTAAAATTAATAATGGGCGAAAAGATAGAAGTTGAAGAAATTGAAAAGAAAGAAGACACAATTGACTATATCAATAATGAAATTGCTAAATTCTTAGTTGCTTTATCTAACAAATTATCAAGTAGTCAAGAAAAGGTAATTGGTTCTTATTTCCATGTTATTAACGACATAGAAAGAATTGGAGATCATGCAATAAATATAACTAAAGTGTATGATAATATGCTATCTGATGAAGTATCATTTTCAAGCTCTGCTTTAGGTGAAATAAAAACAATGTATGATAATGTTAAAGAAATGTATGATATAAGTTATAATATATTTGTAAATGGCGACAAGAATAGTTTTGAAATTCTTGATAATTTAGAAAAAAAGACTGATAATATGAAAGAAGAGATGTCAGCCCATCACTTTGCTCGTTTAATGAATGACAACTGTAAATTAGAACTTACAGCATATTACACAACATTAATTTCAAACATAGAAAGAGTTGGAGATCACTTAGTCAATATCGGCTATAGTGTTAAAAATCCAACAGGTACTCAAGAAGATTAGGAGATGATTAGATGGAAGGCTTAATATATTCTGTTGAAGATGATAAGGATATAGCAAAAATTATTAATGTTACTCTATCTAAACAAGGTTACGAAGTTAAATCATTTTATGATGGTAAATCTTTATTTGATGCTTTAGATGAAAAAACTCCTGACATGATTCTTTTAGACATGATGTTACCTGATTTAGATGGACTTGATATTCTAAAAAGAATAAGAAGTAATAGTAAATATGAGGACACCTTCATCATTATTATTTCTGCAAGAAGAATGGTAATTGATAAGGTAGATGGATTTGATTATGGAGCTGATGATTATATCGAAAAGCCTTTTGATATTTTAGAGCTTATGTCACGAGTTAATTCAAAATTCAGAAGAATTAAGAAAAGTAATAGTGTGACATATGGAAAGTTTAGAATCAATAAGGAATATCATCAAGCTTACTATTCTGATAATCTATTAGATTTAACAGTAAAGGAATTTGAAATATTAAGTATATTAGTTTCTAAATCCGGAAAGGTAGTCACAAGAGAAGAAATATTAAATAATATTTGGGGCGAAAACGAAGATTTACAAACTAGAACTATTGATATGCATATCAAATCACTTAGAAAAAAGATTGGTGTAGATGATATCATTGAAACAGTATATGGTGTGGGATATAAGGTAATTCAATGAGAAAAAAATATATATTCATAAATACTGTAATTCTATTCGTTTCATTAATTATATTTCTAATTACTTCAATATCTATCGTTTATTATTTAAACGAAAGAAACACTAACAATTCTATAAGAAATTATTTATCTATAGTAGAGGCATCATATGATGGTACTAATATGGATACAGTTGCTTCTCGTATACATACATCAAATAAAGATGTACGTATTACATTTATATCAAGTGATGGTCAAGTATTATATGACACATCAAAGGTCAGCGAAGAAAACCATCTAGATAGACCAGAAATTAAAAATTTAGGCACAATTGCCAAAAGATATTCTAATACAACTAATAAAAAGATGTATTATTTAGCATCTTATGATACTGATAGTAATGTATATGTTCGTGTATCTATACCTGAGGCTAGTGTTTCAGATGTCGTAACTAAATATGCATACTACAGTATATTTGGAGCTTTAATACTTTCTATTGCCTCCTTTGGTATTATTTATTTAGCTTCAAAAAAACTAGTTAAACCTTTAAAAGAAGAAATAGTTAATTTATCTAATATCACTAATAACGAGCTATCATATGATGGTGATGATATAGTAGAATTATCACATCAAATTGAAGGTGTAAGAAAAATAATAGATAAGAACATTAGAGATATTAAATATGAAACATTAAAATTAAATTATATTATTGATAATATGAATAATGGTGTAATCATTATTTCTGGTGATGATAAAATCATTTTAATTAATAATTTAGCTATTGATATATTAAATGATAATAAAGAAAATATAATAGATAAAAATTATCAAGATGTATTTAAAGATTTCAATATAGAAAATGAAATAGTAGACACTATGAACAATGATTATAAATATGAAACTATTTATAAGAAAAATGGTAGGATTTATGCTGTCTCTATCGCATCGCTTTTTGCCACATTCGTAATAAAGGGTAATAAACACGGCGTTGCTATATTTATTCGTGATATAACTGAGGCAAAGATGTTAGAACAAGTAAAGCTTGACTTTTTTGCCAATGCGTCACATGAATTAAAAAGTCCACTTACAACTATCATAGGTTACCAACAAATGATTAGTGAAGGTATAATAACTGAAGAAAGTGAAATAAAAGAAGCGACTTCTAAGACAATAAAAGAAGCGACAAGAATGAATCAAATAATCATTCAAATGCTTGAATTATCCAAACTAGAGATGGAAACTGATGTCGAAAAGAAAGAATTATCTATAATAAATGCCATTGATGGCGTATTGGAATCGCTTGATGTTTTGTTACAAAACAAGAACATAAAAGTAATAAAGAATTTTGAAGATTTTAATGTCTTTATGAATATGGATGAACTATATCATATCATAAGAAATTTAATTGAAAATTCAGTTAAATATAATAAAGAAAACGGAACTATTACGATAACTTTAGAAAAAGATAATAAAATGTTATCAATTAAAGACAGTGGAATAGGTATTTCAAAAGAAAATCAATCAAGAATATTTGAAAGATTTTATAGAGTAGATAAAGCTAAATCAAAAGATTTGGGTGGTAATGGTTTGGGACTTGCAATTGTTAAGCATATTTGCATGAATAATAATATTTCAATTGAAGTTAAATCAGAATTAAATGAATATACTGAATTTATTTTAAAATTTAATGATAAATAGGTCGTATGACCTATTTTTCTTTGTCTATAATAAATATACTTTTATTGTTGAAACTTATTATATCTTTGTTATAATCAAATTAGAGATATACTTTTTTTAACAATTTAATATTTAAAGAATGGAAGTGTTATTATGAAATATAAAGACATTATTCTAATA
>JAILIY010000002.1 GCA_024695025.1 Acholeplasmatales bacterium | reverse complement strand
AGGTATCTCACGTTATGATTTAGGACGTGAAAAATTCTTAGAAGAAGCTTGGAAGTGGAAAGCTGAATACGCAAAGATTATAAGAAGCCAATGGGCTGCCTTAGGTTTATCTGTTGATTATACAAAAGAAAGATTTACACTAGATGAGGGCTTAAATAAGGCTGTTAATTACGTATTTATATCTTTATACAATAAAGGATTACTATATCAAGGTGAAAGAATTATAAACTGGGATCCTGAGGCTAAAACTGCTTTATCTAATATTGAAGTAGAACATAAAGATATTGAAGGTGCTTTTTATCACTTCATTTATCCATTTGTTGATGGAAATGGTAAAGATGGTGTAACTATCGCAACTACTCGTCCTGAAACAATGTTTGCCGACCAAGCAATCATGGTTAATCCAAAAGATGAAAGATATAAAAATATTGTCGGTAAAATGGTATATATTCCTGGTACTGATATAAAAATACCAGTTATAACAGATGAATATGTAGATATCGAATTTGGTACAGGTTGTGTTAAAGTAACACCAGCTCATGACCCTAACGACTTTGAGGTTGGTAAACGTCATAATTTAGCAATGCCACTTTGTATGAATGACGATGGTACAATGAATGAAATGGCAGGTATCTACAAAGGCCAAGATAGATTTGTATGTAGAGAAAATCTAATTAAAGACTTAACAGATGCTGGTCTATTTGTTAAAAAAGAGGCAATCGTTCACTCTGTTGGACACAGTGAACGTACTGGTGTAGTTGTTGAACCAAGATTATCTAAACAATGGTTTGTTAAAATGGATGTACTTGCTAAACAAGTACTTGAAAATGACGAATATAGATTCGTACCAGATAGATTTAAAGGTACTTTAGAACACTGGTTAACAGATATTCAAGACTGGTGTGTATCTCGTCAACTTTGGTGGGGTCACAGAATTCCTGCTTGGTATAAGAATGATGAAGTAAAAGTTCAAGTTGAATGTCCAGGTGAGGGCTGGGTTCAAGATGAAGATGTACTTGATACTTGGTTTTCAAGTGCTTTATGGCCATTTTCAACACTTGGCTGGCCAGAAAAAACTGATTTATTACAAAGATATTATCCAACTAATGTATTAGTTACAGGTTATGATATCATTTTCTTCTGGGTTGCCCGTATGTTATTCCAAGGTGTTGAATTTACAGGTCATGCTCCATTTAAAGATATTTTAATTCATGGCTTAATTCGTGATAGCCAAGGAAGAAAAATGAGTAAGTCTTTAGGTAATGGTGTTGACCCATTTGATGTAATAGCTAAATATGGTACTGACTCACTTCGTTATTTTTTAACAACTAATTCAGCTCCAGGCTTAGATTTAAGATTTGATCCAGAAAAGATTGAATCAAGCTGGAACTATTTAAATAAGATTTGGAATATCTCAAGATTTATTATGATGAACTTGGGTGATGATTTTAAAGAATCAAAAATCAATTATAAGAACTTAAATATGGCTTCTAAATGGATTTTAGCAGAACTTAATAACGTAATTAAAAATGTTGATTACAACATGGATAAATACGAATTTGGTGAGGCTGCAAAAACTTTATATACATTTGTATGGGATGATTTTGCAAGCTGGTATGTTGAAATATCAAAGGTTGATTTAAATTCAGGTGATGATTTAAATATTACTAATACTAAAAATGTATTAGTATACGTTCTTAAGGCAATCGTTAAGATGTTACACCCATTCATTCCATTTATTACAGAAGAAATATATCAAGTATTACCACACACTGAAAAATCTATAACAATTTCAAAGTGGCCTACAGTCAATAAAGAATTTGATAATATGGATGCCATCACATCTTTAGATTATGTAAAAGAAATTATTACAGCTGTAAGAAATGAAAGAAGTAAAGCTAATAAGGCTCCATCACTTCCAATTGATATTACAATTTATGCAAAAGATTTAAATACATTAAATATCTTAAAGGAAACTGAATCTTATATTACTAAATTTACTAATCCAAAATCTTTAAATTATACAACCGAAGATTTAAATCCAAAAGGATATGTAGTAGTCGTATTAAAAATGGCAAATATATATATTCCTGAAGGAGACCTAGTAGATAAGAATGAAGTTATCAAAAAATTAAAAGAAAAGAAAAATAAGCTTGAAGGCGAGCTTAAACGAAGCCAAAATATGTTAAATAATCAATCATTCATATCAAAGGCTCCAAAAGAAAAGATTGAACAAGAAAAAGCTAAACAAATTGATTATCAAAATCAATACAATGATGTACTTAAAGCTTTGAAGGAATTAGAAGCCTAATGTTTAATTCAATTGATGAGGTCTATGGTTATTTATATAACCAAAAGAAACTTAAAAAAAGAGAAGACCTAAATAGAATAAAATATTGTATCGACAAGCTTGATTTGTGGCCTAAGTATAAAATAATTCATATTGCAGGTACTAATGGTAAAGGTTCAACTGCGGCATACATTAAATCTATATTATCTAATTGTGGAATGCATGTAGGATTTTTTATATCACCATTTGTAATATCATTTAATGAAAGAATTGAAATAAATGAAAGAATGATTTCAAATTCTGAAATTATGCATTATTCAAATATCTTATATGAATTTAATGAAAATTATAAAAAAGAATATGATGATGTAATTCCATTTTTTGAATTAACATTACTTATGGCACTGATGTTCTTTAAAGATAGAAATATTGATATAGCAGTAATTGAATGTGGCCTTGGTGGCCTTCTTGATGCCACAAACATATTACCTAAAAATATATCAATTATTACTAATATAGGTTTTGATCATATGGCACAGCTTGGTAATACCTTAGAAGAAATAAGTTTCCATAAATTAGGTATTACAAGACCTAATATAACTAATTTAACAACAGTAGATAAATCTTTACATAATTATTTTAATAATTACGCAAAAGAACATAATTTAAATATTAAATATTTAAACGATGATGTAAGTGATATTAAAGTTTCTGATTTTACATATTTCAAATACAAAGGAATCGATTATAAATCAAATTTATTAGGTTCATATCAAGCTTATAACGCAGCTTTGGCCATAGAGGCAGTAAAAGAGATATTACCTAATATAGAATATGATATAATCGATTATGGTCTATCTCACGTATTTTGGCCAGGAAGATTTGAAATATTAAATAATAATCCTAAAATTATATTAGATGGAGCTCATAATATTCACGCAATAAATGCTTTAAAAAATAATATTAAAAACTATATAGGTAATTCTAAATTAAAAATTATGTTTACAGCCTTATTTGACAAAGATTATAAGTCTGTAATCAAATCTTTAGATGATGTTGCATCTTTTTATTATTTCACAACTATAAATGATTTGAGGGCGACTAATTCAAATGATTTTAAAACATGTACAAATAAAGATAATATTATAATTGAAGATTATAAATTATGTTTAGATGAAGCAATTAAAAATTTAAATGAAAATGAAGTATTATTAATTACAGGATCTCTTCATTTTATATCTACAATTAGAGAATATTATTTTACAAAATATAAAAATTAAGATGGATACTATGTATCCATTTTTTCTTTC
>JAILIY010000001.1 GCA_024695025.1 Acholeplasmatales bacterium | reverse complement strand
TCGCTATGGTTAGTGAAGTTGTATAAGCATGTGGTGGGATTATCGGCCACCTTAAAAACGTCGAGGTTTCTGTTATAAACGCAGAAGAAAACAATAACGAGTATGCATTCTTAGCAGCACGTTCAAACGCAGCAGCTAACTATGCATACGCTTGCTAATTAGAATATATTAGCACATCACCCTAGAGAGCTCCTATGGCTCTAGGCTTTGATGCTCAACATTAATAGGATATACCTAGGTGCTGCTATTCTAAGCATTTAGAAGAACTTAATAGAATGTAGTCAAGAATTGGTTTGCTCATTCGCTTTATTCTTGATGAAGCTCTAGGATGAGCTAAACATGTAGAAGGTATTATGGATCTTGCCGTATACCGGAGTTCGAGTCTCCGCATCTCCACCATAAAAATAAGTAGACAATTTTTTATCAATTAAAGATTGTTTTAATATAGAAAACGGCTTAAAATAGCCGTTTTTTTGTATTTTTTTAAAATAAAATAACTCGACATTGTCGACTTAGTTTTGAAATTTCAGTAACTCTTTAAACTATTTATCCTACTAATTAAACTTTTTGTATAACGATATAAACTTTTCCTTAAACTAATTAAACTATTTATACTAACAATATAAACTTTTTAATTATACACTATACTTTTTGGATTTTTAGGTTGACCAGGACGATATTCTTTTCCCTTTATATATGAAGACTTGAAATAGATGTTATTTTGAGTGATTTATAGTATGAAGGAGGAAATGAATATGAATTATACAAATACTATAAGAGATTATTTAGAAAAACATAAGGGTGGATTCTTTGAATTAACTTATGAATTAAAAGAAAGGTTTACTATGTTTAATCCTAAAACAATGATGAAGATTTTTAATAGGTTAGAACAAGAAGGATTAGTAGAAAAGATAGGCAAAGGATTTTACTATATTAGAAATAATGATATCTTTTCAGTAGATAAGCTTTTCACTTATTATTCATCTGATTATAGAGGAGTATTACTTGGCTATAGAATGTTTAATAGATATGGAATATCCAATTATAATGATGAACAAATAATCATATACACAAATAATATTGGCATGAATAAAAATGTTTATAATGTAAGCTTAAGATGTTGTGGTATTGGTTTTATAGGTCATTATGAGGAAGCATTAATTCAAGCATTATATACAATTGAATATGGCTTTAATAATATAATTGGATGCGATATATCAAGAACTGTTAAACAATTAGAATACTGGCTATATTGCTATAGAGATTCTGCGTTTAAAGAAATAATAAGCAAGATTCATTTTCAAAATAGAACTATAGTAACATTAAATAAAATGCTTAATGATTTAAAAATAAAAAATGAATGTATAAACATATTCATGAATATGTAATTGAAAAGATATTATTTTAGAAATAATGAAATTGATTTTGTTAAGTGGTGTAGATTAGTACCTAAGTCAAAGATGATAGTAAAGCAATATAGAAAGATAAGCTATGAAATGAGAGTCGCAACTAAAATTGAATATGAAGAAGCATCATTAATAGTAAAGCAATATGAGGTTTTATTATCATCTTTAGATTCAAATGAAAAGGATTATTTAGAAAAGTATTTAATACATAGTACTTTACCACCATGGACAAAATATAATATTGTATTTATGAATATATTTAAATCGTGGCAAGAAATACTTTTTCCGAATGGAATAGGCAGATTAAAGAAACTAGACTTAAAAGAATTTGGAAATAAATTAAAAGAAGCAAGATTGAAATCAGATTACAATTTAGAAGAAGTAGCTGGGTTGTTAGAGATTAGTGTTGGGACGTTAAGAGCATATGAAAGTGGGAATATAAATATTCGAGTAGAATCATTATATAAAGTTATTCAAATATATGATGAAAAATTATTGTTAATGTATCTATATTCGTTGTTTAAAAGTGAATAAAATGCTATAATATGATAGATAATGCGAGGTATATTATGGAGTTCAAAGAAAAGTTATTATATGCACGTGCTAAATTAAATATTAGTCAGATGGATTTAGCTTCAAAGCTAAATGTTTCTTTTTCAACCATTAATAGATGGGAATCTGGTAAAGTATCTCCAACAAAGAAAGCAGAATATGCTTTTGAAATTTTCTGTAAGGAAAATGGAATTGTATTTGATGAGGATTTAAAGGAGTCTAATAATGGATAAAAAAGTAGTAGAATTATTCGCTGGAGTAGGCGGATTTAGAATTGGATTAAATAATATAACTAGTTTTGATGAAAATGGAAAAGCAATAGAAAATGGAGACTTTGATTTTGTTTGGGCAAATCAATGGGAACCATCAACAAAGATTCAACATGCGGCTGATTGTTATAAGATGCATTTTGGAGATATTTGTAATGAAGATATCTCTACAGTAAATAAGAAAGATATTCCTGACCATTCACTATTATGTGGCGGATTTCCTTGTCAGGACTATTCAGTAGCTCATTCTCTTTCTAAAGAAAAGGGTATTGAAGGAAAAAAAGGAGTTCTTTGGTGGCAAATCAATGAGATTTTAAAAGTAAAGAAAACTCCATTTGTTTTTCTTGAAAATGTAGATAGATTATTAAAGTCTCCATCAAAGCAAAGAGGTAGAGATTTTGGTATTATGTTAAAATGTTTTGATACATTAGGATATACAGTAGAATGGAGAGTAATTAATGCAGCAGATTATGGTTTACCACAAAGACGTAGAAGAACTTATATCTTTGCGTATAAGAATTCTACAAAGTATGGTAAGCTTCAATCTAAGTTATCATCAGAAGATTTAATTAATAATAAAGGAATATTCGCAAAAACATTCCCAATAAATAAGTGTGAAAAGTTTAAAACTTGTGATATTTCACAAATAAAGGATTTAGTAGAATTTTCTGATACATTTGCTTTTGGCTTCGAAAATGCTGGAATAATGACTAATGGTATTGTTACTACTGTAAAATCAACACCAGTAAATGTCACACCAGTAACACTAGGACAAATAGCTGTCAAAAATGCTGACGAGAAGTATTATTTAACAGATGAAGAAACTAAGAAATTTGAATATCTAAGAGGAAGTAAAAAAATTCCTAGAGTAGATGCAAATGGATATGAATACATGTATTCTGAAGGTTCAATGAGCCCTTATGATGATTTAAGTTTACCTGGAAGAACAATGTTAAC
This sequence comes from Acholeplasmatales bacterium, assembly GCA_024695025.1. Classification (GTDB taxonomy): domain Bacteria; phylum Bacillota_I; class Bacilli_A; order Acholeplasmatales; family Anaeroplasmataceae; genus Anaeroplasma. The sequence continues at coordinate 2,490 of JAILIY010000001.1, read as the reverse complement.
TTCTGAAGGAACTATAAATAGAAGTACACATATAGTAAAGGATCCAATTACTAATAGATTAAGATTTTTAACTCCAATAGAATGTGAAAGACTTAATCAGTTTCCAGATGATTGGACAAAATCAGGTATGCCTGATAAGAGAAGATACTTTATGATGGGTAATGCTTTAGTTTGTGGTATTGTTAAAAAACTAGGAATTGAAATTAATAATATTATATCTAATGAATAGTATATGGAATTAGAGCAAACAACTGCTCTTTTTCTCGTATTAATGTTGAGAAAAATTAATGTTTTTATTTGAATTATAATATCTTAGATTATTGTGATTTGGAAAAGGTGGTGAGTCTTATGAATGATGCAAATAGACATTTAAGCGAACAAGAAATATTAAATATAACGAAGAATGCAATGCATAAGACTTTTGGCGACTTTGGTTTAGATGAAACATATAACGGAAGAAATAAAGGAGGATTAGGAGGCTTTGTTGAAGAAAATATATTTAAGTATTCGGCAAATAGTGATGACAATCCTGACTTTATAGATGCTGGAATAGAACTAAAAGTAACACCTGTAAAAAAGAATTTAGATGGCTCTATTTCTTCGAAAGAGCGTCTAGTTCTTAATATGATTAATTTTAAAAATGAAGCTGTGGCAACATTTAAGACAAGCTCTTTTTATCATAAGAATAAAAGAATATTAATTTGGTTTTATTTATATGCAATGGGAATTCATCCTTCTAATTTTGAAATAACGGATTACTATTTGTTAGAGTTTGAAAATTCGCTTCAATATAGAGTGATTGAAAGAGACTGGAACATTATTCACAATAAGATAGTTAAAGGAAAAGCTCACGAGATTAGTGAATCAGATACTGAATTTTTAGCTGCTTGCACAAAGGGTGCTAACTCAAAAGTATTAGTTGAACAGTATAATTCAGATATTAAAGCAAAACCAAGAGCTTATTCTTTTAAATCATTCTTTATGACTTATATTTACAGAAATATGATTCATAATTTGTCACCATATTCACCATTGGTTTCAGAAGATGAATGGATGAAAAATCCACTTGAAGAAATTTATAAAGAAAAACTTAATATATATCATGGAATGACTCAAGAGCAACTATGTAGAAAATTCCATGTCAGCTCTAGAGCAAAGCAAATTAATTTTATGTTGGCTCAAAAAATGCTAGGTATATCTGGCAAGAGTAAAGCAACAACAGAAATGGAAATTGCAGGTATTATATTTAGAACAATAACAATAGATAAGAATGGAAGACCTACAGAAGCAATGCCATTTAAGTCTTTTGAATTTGAGGAATTAATAAATACACCATGGGATGAATCATCAATTAGAGAAGATTTTGTTGATTTAAAGCTAATGTTATTTGTGTTCAAGGAAATAGACGGAGTCATATCGTTTGATAGAATTGTATTTTGGAATGCACCAAATAGTGTTGTTGATGGTGTAATTAAGGATATGCATGAAAAATGTGCTGATTTAGTTAGGAATGGACAAGCTTTCTATTTTGATAGTAAAGGAAAAATTAAAGATAAATTTCCAAAAGAAAATAGAAATTCTAATAAAGTATGTCATGTAAGACCACATGCAAGAGTTGGAGAAGACCATTATGTTTTACCAACACCGGATTTAGAAACTGGAATTACATCATATACAAAGCAAAGTTTCTGGTTTAATAAAGATTTTGTGGAAAAAATGTTAAAGGAAATTGGAGAATAAGCATGTCATTGAAATTGAGTGAAGAAGAACAGAAAAAAATACGTAATTTGGCAAAAAGCGAATTAGAACGTTTAGAACTTATTGAGTCTGATTCAGAAACTACAAAACTAGTAGACGAGTTTAAGAGAAAATTCAACATGTGTGAAGTTATTTATAAGGTTGTTTTAAAAAAGCATCAGAATGATATTAATAACAACACTACAGATATATTCCGACTTATTATTTCACAGGTAAAACCAGCAATGGAATATGCTGGGTATAAGTATGATGATACCTTAATGAGACAACTATTTTCGACTAATACTAAAGTTGGAGAAAGAACAGTAAAAAGCATAAGAGATGCTCTTACACATAAAATGAGTAATAGTGCTATTGATGAACTAAAAAGTCGTAAAGAAGAATTGTTTAAATATATGAATGATTTTATAGAGATGGTTAGAAATTTTGATTAGCTAGTACAAGTTATTTTTTGAAAATTGGAAGGGTATTAAAAATAATTAAGAAGGTATTAAAAGTATGCTATAGGGTATTAATGGTATGCTAAAAAAATCTTAGGGTGCTAAACCAAAACTTAAGGGTGCTAATTTGTATCAATTAGCATACCCCTTGCCATCTAAGAACAATAGCTTTGATACAATCGTATCAAGGCTTTTTATTTAGCCTTCTTTCTAAATATTCAGGTAATTCTTCAATGTATTTATATTTTGAAATTCCTAATTTCATTAAAGAATTTTTAAGCGTAGTTTCAGC
>JAILIY010000155.1 GCA_024695025.1 Acholeplasmatales bacterium | reverse complement strand
ATGAATTGTTTGCAAATGTAATAAAATTATTTTATAATATAATTATGAAGGTGATCGCTATGAAACGTTATTTCAATTTTATATTTTATTTATTAGTATTTGGCGTCATTATTACACTTATTAACCTTATAGTAGGTATTTACGCAATTAATAAAACAAATGAAATGTTCCCATATATATTGACTATTATCTTATGTTTTTTATGCCTTTCTATCATCGTAGTTATGTATATTATCAGTATTAGAATTAAAACTAACTCTGAAAATGAAGAAACTGAGAATACTGATAATAATTAATATAAAATTCTTGTTGACTTTATAATTATTTTTGGTATAATTTTTATTGCAGTTTACTTAATTGCAATAAATGCCCGAATGGCGGAACTGGCAGACGCGCTAGACTTAGAATCTAGTTCCTTGGAGTGCAGGTTCGATTCCTGTTTCGGGCACCATTTTTTTGTTAAATAGGCTCTTTGGAGCCTTTTTTTATTTATTTGGTTTATAGTATAATTGAATGGCTTAATATTTTGTGTTAAAATTATAGTATATTGTATATAAAATATACAAACCGGAGGTATTATATGGAAATCTTTAAGGCAAAGGACAATGATTTATTAAAAGTTAGTTTATCTGGTAGACTTGATACTAATTCAGCACCAGAACTTGAAAAATCAATTAAAGATGAGCTTGAAGGAGTAAAGAAATTAGTTTTAAATTTATTCAATTTAGACTATATTTCAAGTGCTGGCTTAAGAGTAATTTTAATGTTACATAAGTCTATGAAGGCAAGTGGTGGAAGCTTACTTATTTCTCATCCTAAAGATGAAGTTATGGAAGTTTTTGACATGACTGGTTTTTCATCATTCTTAGTTTTTGAGGAGTAATATATGGATTTACATTGTGAAATGATTCTTGATGAATATAAAGAAAATTTAAAAACTTACGCTAAAATCGAAGAGTTAGTTTCAAAAGAATTAAATCGTTATGTAAAAGATTTTGGTGTTGTTGTAAATAGTGTTGAAACAAGAATCAAAACCTTAGAATCATTGACAGGTAAACTTGAAATTAAAGGTTCTAAATATAGTACAATTAGGGATATAACAGATATCGTCGGTGGTAGAATTGTTACTTTTTATAGTGATCAAGTAGATAAATTTGCCGCTAAAATAGAATCAAATTTTATTATTGATTGGGACAATTCTATCGATAAACGTAAAATGCATAATATAGATCAATTTGGATATATGTCACTTCATTATATATGTACAATACCTAAGGAAATGTATGAAGATCCAAATGATCCAAATATTAATGAATTTAAATTTGAAATTCAATTAAGAAGTATCTTACAACATACTTGGGCATCTATTCACCATGATACTGGTTATAAAAATGATATTGAAGTGCCTAAAGAATATTTACGTGCTTTAAATAGATTATCAGGACTTTTAGAGCTTGCAGATGATGCTTTTTGTAATATAAGAAATGGACTTGATGATTATAGAAGAAGAGTTAAGCAAGTTGTAAAGAATGGTAAATTTGATGATGTTGAATTAAATGGTGATTCTTTCAATGCTTATATTGAAAATGGTGGATTTGAAACATTAAATCATCGTATTTCAACAATCAACAACATGGAAATAGAAAAAGTTTCCTTAAGAGAATTTTTAAAAGTATTTAAATCATTACAATTTAAAACATTAAAGGATTTAGATCAATTTGTCAGAAATTATAGCGATTTGGCTTACGATTTTGCAGTAAGACAATTTTCTGGAAAAGATTTAGATATTATTACATCTGCAACTGGTCCTTTGACACTTTCAGTTGTGTATATTTTATCTAAAGATATGGGTGAGGTAGTAGTTAAAATTCTACTTGATACTATTTATGGAAAAAGAAAGAGTAATGTACATATGGCACATACTTTAACAAGCATAGGTAAATCTATGGGCCTAGTCGTTACTGATGATGAAAATGCCCAATAGTTATTTAGATACAGCTTTAGTTGATAAGGCCATTATTTTTGCGACTAAGGCTCACAAAAACACTGGTAGAAAAGCTAAATTAACACCTTATATTATTCACCCACTTGAGGTTTTAGCTATCTGTGAAACAATGACAAATGATTATGATATATTAGCCGCTTCTGTGTTACATGATACTTTAGAAGATACTGATACTACTTATGAAGAAATTAAAGAAGAGTTTGGTACAAGAGTGGCTGATATTGTTTTAAATGAAAGTGATAATACTCTTTTAGGATATAAAAAGGATATGGATTGGAAGGAAAAGAAACTTTTAGCGATCAAAAGACTTGAAAATGCATCTTTAGATTGTAAAATAGTTGCTCTATCTGACAAATTATCTAATATAAGAGCGATTAATCGTGATTATAAACAATTAGGTGATAAAGTGTGGGATAGATTCCACGAAAAAGATCCTAGCCTTCATAAATGGCGTTTTAATGAACTTGTAAAAGCTTTAAAAGATTTAAATGATACATTCGCTTATCAAGAATTTGTGGCATTAGTTAATGACACTTTTAAGGATGTAAAATAATATGGAAAAAGAAGAAATAAAATTAGATAGAAGAATATATATTGAAAACGAAATAGATGCCAATCGTAGCTTAGCTAAGGGTTGTGCTGTAACTGGTTTTATTTTGATTGCAGTATGGATAATGTATTTAACTAAAGTATTCAATATTGCAGATAAGGCTTTGACAGTTATTAATATTTTCTTTCCAATTTTAATTGTCATTTTGTTGTCTGCTATATTATTAGTTAGAACAAAATTAGTTGAAAAAAGATTTTTTAAATATATGTTGATAATCCAATATATATTAGTAATATTTGTCTTAAACATACTCATTCCTAAGCATGTTGTAATAATGTGGGCAATTTGTATTATTATTGTAAATCATTATTACAATCCTAAAATATTGATATTTTCTAGTATTTTAGTAGCTGTACTTATGCTTCCTGCTATATATTTAGCAATGCTATTTGGTGAATGGGATGCCAATCTATTAAACGGCAGTAGGATTTTAGAATATACTGTTGATGGTGTTACAAAGACAATCGATTGCGAAAAGACAACACTACAAGATAGATTAGATTGGCTAGCATATTTAAAATCAGAGGGCGACAATAGATGGCTTAAGGCATTCTTGTATTATTATATTGGCAGAATGTTAAGTATATTAATTGTTACATATGTATGTTTTAGTTTATCTAAACGTTCATACAAATTATTGACACTTGAAGCTGATAGCGCAAGAACAAAAGCTAAAATTAATTCAGAATTACAACTTGCATCTGGTATTCAAAAAGCTTGTCTTCCTAAGCCATTTGACAAAAAATCAAATGAAGATGTATATGGTTTGATGTGTGCTGCTAAACAAGTCGGTGGAGATTTTTATGATTATTTTTATATAGATGATGCCCATTTGGCTCTTGTTATTGGAGATGTATCAGGAAAAGGTATACCTGCATCCCTTATTATGATGTTAACAGATGCGATGATTAAGACTTTGACAGAAACATTTAAAAGGGATACTAATTTAATAATTAAATATTGTAATACATCATTTGCCAAAAGTAATGAAGCTAACATGTTTGTAACATGTTGGTTAGGTATAATAAATTTAATTAGTGGCGAATTAACGTACACTAATGCTGGACATAATCCTCCACTTGTTATTCAAAATGGTGAAGTAAAATTCTTAGATGGCAAGCCTGGCCTTGTACTAGGTGCCTTACCAGAATCACAATATGAGGAACATACAATTAAGCTTGAAAAAGGTGACAAGATATTATTATATACTGATGGTGTAACTGAAGCACACAATTCAAATAATGAATTATACGGTAATAAGAGATTGGTTGATTTTGTTAAAAAATCAAAAGGATTTACAGTTAAGGATTTAGTACTTGGATTAAAGGATGATGTTGATTTATTCCAAAATGGTAATGAACAATTCGATGATATAACACTTTTAGCATTTGAATATTTAGAGGAAGCTGTTATTATGGAAAGTAGAATATTTGAAGCAGATGTTAAAGAATTAAATAATTTATTTGATTATTCATCATCTTTATTGAGAGTATTAAATTTCTCAAACAAAGATATTATTATGATTAATACAGCTTTAGAAGAAGTATTTGTCAATGTTGCAAAATATGCTTATAATGGTACAGGTACTGTTGAAGTATCATTATCAAATGATAAGAAAAGTGTCACATTCGTATTTAAAGATAACGGAGTTAGATTTAATCCACTTGAACGTGAAGATCCAAATATTACTGCCTCAAGTGATGAAAGAGAAATCGGTGGTTTAGGTATCTTTATGGTAAAGAAGATTATGGATGAAGTAAAATATGACTACATTGATAATCAAAATGTTTTAACATTAGTTAAATTTAGAAAATAATAAAAAATATCCTTAGTCTATCTAAGGATTTTTTTACAGGTGATAATTATGGTTGAAAAAGAATTATTTAAAAAATATAAAGTAAATACTAATAAATTATTATCCTATGGTTTTACAAAAGAGGATAGTAATTATATTTTTAATAAATCATTTTATAAAGATTTATTTTTAGTTAAAATAATTATTTCTAATGGTATTGTTAATTC
>JAILIY010000145.1 GCA_024695025.1 Acholeplasmatales bacterium | reverse complement strand
CACTAATGTAGTATCTTTATTAATACCTGATGAATATACTATTACAGATGATATCTTTGTAATTAAGGATTTCTTAAATATAACATATGAGATTGAAACTGATGAAATAGAAATAGAAGATAAAAATGAAGTTGAACTTGAAGATCTTGTCATAGATAAAAGTATAGATAACGAACAAGAATACATAAGAAATTTTATTATTGAAGATAAAAAATTAAAAGAATATGTTGGCTATACAGAAAATGTAATAATTCCAGAAGGATTGGTTACAGAAATTTCTTCAGGAGCATTTAAAAATTCTAATATAGTTTCAGTTACAATACCACAAGATATAAAAATCATTAGAAATAGATGCTTCGAAGGCTGTGGAAAGCTTAAAGAAGTAGTGATGGGAGATGGCGTTAAAACAATCGGATCATATGCATTTACTGGATGTGACGAATTGAAGCGTGTTAAATTATCTAATAAATTGACATCTATTGGAGACTATGCATTTTCAAGATGTAAAAATCTGATAGAAATAGATTTTCCTTTAAGCTTAGAAAAGATAGGAGATTATGCATTCTCTAGATGTTCTAGTCTTAGAAATATATTTATTCCAGAAAATGTATCAAGCATCGATAGTTATACATTTAGGGACTGTACAGCTGTAAGTAAAGTATTAGTTGATAAAAATAATATTTATTATGACTCTAGAGATAATTGTAATGCAATTATCGAAAAAGATAATGATAAATTAATATTTGCTTGTAAAAATGCAACAATTCCAGAAGGTGTAAAATCCATAGGAGAATATGCCTTTGCAAGTCTTACGGAATTCAACATTGTAATACCAGCAAGTGTTACAAATATCAGTAGCGAGGCATTCTTTGAATGCGATAAAATAAGTAGTATTTCAGTAGATTTTAACAATAAAGTTTATGATTCAAGAGAAAATTGTAACGGCATAATAGAAACAGAAACAAATACATTACTGTTTGGGTGCTCTAAAACAATTATTCCTGATGGAATTGCAGCCATAGAAAGACATGCATTTTATAAATGTGATGATTTAAAGTCTATAACTATTCCAGCTAGTGTAAAAAGAGTTGGTGCAAATGCATTTGAATCATGTAAGAATTTAAAAGAAATAATTATTTGTTGTAAAAGAAAAGCATTTAGATTTATTCCACCTGGATATCAAGAATATTTTTATGATAAAAATTCATGTCCAAATGTAGTATTAAGATGGAAAGATGTTGATACAAATAAAATTCTTTAGAATAATTATTATGTATGATATAATTTAAAAATATAAATTATACAAAAAAGGATGAAAAAATGGAAGAGTTATAACAATTATTATATGAAAAAATATGATATTGTTGCTTTGTGTGCAATCACATGCATAACAATAGCTTTGCCAGGCGTTATTTATTTTATAAGATAGTAAGAGGAGAGCAGTAAAAATGAAAAGATTTTGGAATATGCTTGTCAATGGCGAGTATTCGGCAGTTAGAACCGAGGTAAAAAAACTATTAGAAGAACAAAATGATAATTATGAATTATGGTATTTGTTATTCTTATCAAGTAATCATAATTATCTTAATTTCAATTCATACAATGCAAGTGGTGAAATGTTTTTAAATAAAGCTAGAGAATTTGCAACTGTAAAAGAAGAAGCTTTAATTAATAGCGAATATCAGCTTTACAGTAACATTTCAGATTTAAAGGGTTTTGATTTTATATTTAGATTTTATCAATTTGGAAAATATGATGAATCCTTAAATAAATTAAATGAAGTTTTAGATGATACGAAAGTCCATTTAAATGTTTCTAAGATTTGTGATTCATTAGATTTAATATTTGCAAAGACAGATAGTCTTACAGCTATTAATATGCAAGTTTTAATTATTAATGCGTTATATATAAAGACAGATGCTGTACAATTTTTAGATATGTTTAATGAAAAAATAAAAAATCCACTATATTCAACATCTTCAGTACTAGGAATTGATCAATTGTGCCCTAGTTCATATGAACTAAAAAAGCATATGACGGAAGCTAAAGTGTTCAATAATAAAAAGGAAGTAATGGAAGAAGAAATTAAAGCATTAAAAAAGGATTTAGATGAAAAAGAAAAAAACATTAATGAAAAAAATACTACAGCGAATCAGCAAACATTTAAGAATTATCCTTATAATGAATTTAAAAATACAAATAGTAATTCACGACAATCAAATGTGATATATGATTCGTCAAGAAGTAATAATAGTAGTAATTATAAGAATAATTACAATTATAATACTTCAAATACTGTCAAGGCCGAAGATGCAACTTTATATTTAGTTTTAGGCTTGCTTTTCTCGGTTTTTTGTACGCCAATAATAGGCATGATAATGTTTAATATTGGATATAAAAAAAGAGGAACTTGTAGTTCGGCATGTGGATTTTTATTTTGGTTATGCTTAATATCACTTATTATAATTGGTTTGAGTATTTTATGGGTGTTTTTTCAGTTATCAGTTGCATAGGCATTTATAATTATGTAAGTAAAAGGTGAATGATTATGACTAAATTATTATATTTTTTTGGAACATTGTTATCTTTCTGTTTCATGGTGTTAATTGCGTATTTTCTGTTCCAGTGGATTAAATATGATGTAATAAAGAAAGAGACTATAGAACTATTTGTTTCATACAAATGGTTTTTGGTAATTGCTACTTTATCCTTTGTTGTAACAGCGTTTTTAAGTGGTTGGAGTGGCGTAATAATGATGACAGAATTTAAATTTAAAGGGATATTTATTATAGCTCTTCAAGTTCTATTTTTGTTAGCATTAGTTTTTATGTATAAGATTCTTATATAAAATAGATTTTTATACAAAATTATGGTATAATTAATAAGATTTTAAAACGATATGGAGGAATGGTTATGGGTTTATTTAAACAAAACATTTATTTGAAATTGGACAATGATAAAAACATTGTCGAAAAAAAGGATTTAAAGATTAAAAAGAACAAGGTCGATATCAAGGTTGAATCAGGCCTAACAGCAAAAATTGGAGCAGAAGTTTTATTTGGTGGGGAGACTTATCCTTACCCAAGAAAAGTATTTGGAAAAAATGCAGAAGCATTATTATTTAGAAATTCAAAAGATTATGATTCTATTTCATTTAACTTTTCTACTGGAGAATATTCATTAACATTAGACGAACTAGATGGTGCTAAAGCTAAATACTGTATTAACGGTACAGCTTCATGCGAACTATTTAGTATGGAAAGATTAGCAAGTTATTTCAATTCAAATGTTTCAATGGATGACATTTTAAAAGAATTACAACAATCTGTAAGAGACGCATTTGTCGCAGATGCAAAGATGTCAATTGGAAAATATATTAATTCTGATATAAAGACAAGTGATGCATATCAAGAATTTGAGAAGATTCGTAATGACATAGTTAACTCAAATGGTGCAGCAATTCAAAAGATCAGACAAATGGGTTTAGATTTATCTCCTTCAGGAATTATATTTAAAATAACTCCTGTAACAGATACTGAAGAATTAGTTGAAAAGGTAAATTCAAAATTACAACAAAACGCAATTGATAGATTAGATGAAGTAAAGGCTGACAAAGAAAGAGCTCAAAGACTTGAAGAAAAAGAAATGGATCAAACTCATGAAGTAAATGTCATCAGAGCACAAAATACTTCAATAACTGAAACTAAGATTGAAGGCAATCAAGAAGAAAAAGCTGAAAAGGCTGAAGAAACTGAAACAAAGTTCTGTAAGTATTGTGGAGCTAAGGTTTCTAAAACAGCTAAATTCTGTCCTAAGTGTGGACGCAATATAGAAGAGGTATAATTATGGGTAAAGATAAAGAAAAGAAGTTAAAAGAAAAAGATCAAAAGAATTTAACAAAGATGGCCAATGAAGAATTTGACCAAGTTGAGATTGTTAAAACTCCTTCACGTAGGGAGGTTGCAAATCAAGCTGAAGTCAATAGAAAAAAGGCTATGCTTGTAGAAAAAATCAGAAGTGAATTAGATGATTTATCTAAAACTGCAATTGATAAAAGATGTGATCAAGTTCAAAAGGCTATGATTAAGGATGCTGTTTTAAGATGTAATTCTTTGAAAATTTTTGATAACTTAGCGACAGCTGAAACAGTATGTTCTTTCTTGTTAAAAGATATTAGAGACGCTAAATCAGCTATCAATCAAGGAAATTATCTAGCAATAAACGCTCAACTAAGTACTATAAAAGAAACATTAGAGCACGCCGCTGAAACACCTTATTTTTATAAGAATGAGCAATGTGTTAAAATCCTTATTAGTAGAAATAAGGCTGTATCTCAAAAGAATATTTATCAAGCAGAAGTATTTAATTTAACTGAACAAATTAAATCTTATATGGCTTCTTATGATGAAAATCCTGATAGATATAAAGCCCAAATGAATTTATTCGCACAAGAACTAAAAACTATTCAAAATAAGATAGACAATAAGACTAAATTAATTAATGAAGTTAACAGTAAGATTGAATATTTTGATTACGCTTTGGATTCAGTTAGAATAGCTGCAGAAAATCGTGATAGTGGTATCACTTTCGATATTGATGAAATTGTTAAGGTTGCTGAATTAAGTAAAGAAGAAAGAGAAAGCTTCAAAGAGAAAATGGCAGAATCATTATCATCTATTAAACAAGATAATAGTAAAGTTAGTAACGATGCCTTCGCTGTTGATGACAGTGTCCAAAGTACTTCATCAAAATCTCAAGAAGAAGTTGAAGATATTTTCAAAATGTATCGATAGGAGAATAGGTTGTTATGAAAAAAAATGATGAAAAGATAATGGATAGAACTTCTTTCAATTATGACATGAATAATCTTGCTAAAACTATTAGAAAAGAAGTAGATAGCATCGATGAACAAATTGAAGAAGAAATGGAAGCAGCAAGTGACTACTTAGTTTCTAAAAGAACTGCAGAGTACGAAAGATGCAAAAGTAAGATTAATAGATTAATTAATTCTAAATTATTTAGAGAAGGTCAATTAGATAAAATCGAAATGACTAGAGACAAAATTAACGCTATGTACACAGATATGGAATTAGCGAGAACTGTTGGTAAAGTATATTCTGGTTTTTCAACTTTTGCCAGCAACAAGGAAGTAAAAGAAATAACTAAGGAATTAGTTCAATTCAATAAGATGATGCAACAAACAAGTGGCAGTATCGAAAAGATGATGACTGTATTCACTAGTGATATGCAACAAAATGACTACACTACAGAAGTTGACGCATCTTTAAAAGAAAGATGTGCGCAAATGAATGAAGATATTTTTAAAGAAATAGAAGAAAAAGCAGAAGCTAAAAGAAATATGCTTATTTAATAAAGTAGGTGTATTATGATTAATATAGATAACTTACGAAATGAATTTATAGATTGTAAAACAAAAATCGAGAATGCATTATATATAGGTTCTTATGAAGATGCTAAAAAGCATATCGCTAAAGGCTTAGAAATCTTAGAAGAATTGTTAAAATATGACAGAAAGCCTAAGAATATTGCAACTTACAAAAATACTGCTAGAGTTCTTCAAGAAAAATTAAAAATGTGTCATGAGAAGTTAAATGAAGAAGCACCAGTTTTTGATAACAATTATACAAAAACTCCTAGTAATTCTTCTTTAGGTTCTGTTAGTAAAAAACCTAATAAGACAGTAAAGGTAGAAAAGAACAAAAAAGCTGATGATAATGAGGATGGTATTAAATATAAATTTAATGACATCGATGTCAAAGCATTTTTAACTGAGGCTAGTAACGATGTCATTACATTTGAAGATGTCATTGGCATGGACCAAGAAAAAGAAATGATTAAAAATGAATTCTTCTTAACAGAACAGGATATAGCTTTCAATAAGAAGATTGGTAAGAAAAACAAGAATTTCATTCTTTTATATGGTCTTCCTGGTACAGGTAAAACATATTTTGCTAAGGCAGTTTCTAATGAATTAAATAATTATTTTAAAGGTAATGTGCGTTTTTATAGCGTCGTATGCACTTCGCTTAAGGGAAGTGCATACGACGCTATAAAAACGCACATTACCTTTAAAATAATTATTTAATTCATTAGAAACTGCCTTAGCAAAATATGTTTTACCTG
>JAILIY010000130.1 GCA_024695025.1 Acholeplasmatales bacterium | reverse complement strand
GTACGTTTGCACGAAATTAACGTCTCAGGAGAGTTAATACCAACTAAGGATGAAAATCTTTAGGGCTCAATGAATGAGAAATCAAACAAATTCACTATATTAGTTTTACTATTATAGAGTTTTATAGGTTTTGAAGAACGGCTATTCACCCTCATTATAAATTTCTTCAATTATTGAAATGATATCATCATTTTCTTCAATAAAATACTGACTTTCCCCATCAATAACCTCTACTCTAAATACGATTGCCATATCCTTATCTAAATCATCATATTTTTTAGTAGGCATTAATATTTGATAACAATATTCTTCATATTCAATTTCAGCTTCTAAATAAAAATCTAGCTTTTTACCATTTTCACCAGTAATTGTTACTATCTCAGGTTTATTCTCTTGTTTCATTTTGTTCTTCCTTTTTTAGATATATATGAATAGCATATTTTGAATACATATCTGTTCTTTCTTTTATTTTACCATATATTTCACTATTAAGTTTATCAATTCTATCTTTTGATTCTAAAGTGCTATCAGGATAGAAAGGACCATCAATATATGCAGTTACACCAGGTCTTTTTATAAACATCCTTTTTCTATAACACATAGATATTGTGTATGATGGACAATTTAATAATACTTGATACTTAATATTAACAGAATCAAATGGTCTTACACTAGTGTAATATGGCCAAATATGAGCCTCTGGATAAATTGTTACACTCTTCTTATTTTTTATACTTTTCTTAACAAATTTGAAGAAATTCTTTTTTGCATTATATGTATCACCTAATGGAATAGCACCTAGTGATTTAACAACAGTTTTTAATCCCTTTATTGATACAGTTTGAGCACCTACAACAATATAATTTCTTCTCCATCTAATTACATTAGGAACAAAGGCATCAGGTAGGTAATTAGTATGATTACCATAAATAAAATATCCTTTGTTTTTACATTTCTTTAAGACCTTTTTATTCTTCACCCTATACCCAAACCAAACCTTTAAAATGAACCAAACTAATGGTTTAACAACTATGAAATATAGTATAAAACTAAAACAAAGATAAAAAACGTTTCTAGAATCATATTTATATTTATCATCTATTAAATTAGCATTAATATCCTTAGTCACTGCAAAATCATCACTAAATGATTCATAATAAATAGTTCTACTTTTCATGAAGTTTAATAGCATCCTTTAGCATATTTTCCATTTTATCCATACATTCATCAAAATCAAATTTTGACGCAGTAGCGGCATATTGGTTTCTCATCTCTTCTAATTCTTCTGGGTGATCAAACCAATAATCTATTTTATCTTTTAGTGATTCAGGATTATTAACTTCGAATAAACTTCTTTCATCTAAAGCAAATTCTTTAGTTGCACACTTAGGTGAATTCGCGATAACAGGTACTAATCCACAAGATATTGCCTCTAAACATGAAATAGCCTCAATTTCAACTTCTGCGGGATGACAATATAAATCTGCATAGTTAATTATATTAACTAATTCTTCTCTAGAATAAAAATTAATAATAGGTTGATTTGTTAATAGTTTCTTAGAAAGCTTTTCAATATCTTCCTTTCTTGGACCTTGTCCAGCAAGGATTAATTGAATATCTTTTTCATATTTTGACTTACTAATAGCTTCAACTAAAATATGATGACTCTTTTCTAACGAAATTCTTCCTGTAAATAAAATGATTTTTTTATTCTTTAATTCTTCAGGTCTTTCTGATTCTTTTCTTCTAAAAATCTTTTGGACACCATTAGAAATAACATATCCAGGAGTTGGTCCTACAATCTCCTCAAAAACATTTCTAATAAAATTAGTTGGATAATGAATACAATCGGCATATTTATACATCTTCTTATGATAATGCTTATAAATAGCTTTATTAAAAAATTTAGAATTCATCAATCCTAATAAATGGCTTGATACATTTTCAGCTTGAGCATGAAAGCCAACAGTTAAAGGTTTATGAAGCTTGCATTTAGCATATCTTGCCGCTTTAGGTCCAATAAATAAAGGAATCATAACATGTACTATATCAGCATCTTCCATAGCTGTCTTAAATACCTTTTTCTTAGGCTTTCCAATTACTACATTATTCTTATCAATAATGTTTTGTAAAGGCTTTGGAAATTTGCGTTTAGGAACAAAATAATAATTCTTTTCATTCTTATGATATTTAGTTACAGGGCATACAACCTTAACCTCATGACCCTTAGCCTTTAGGCTTCTAATAAGGTTCATAGTGGCAATTGTAGTACCATTATTTTCTTCATCTAATACATCAGATACTATACAAATTTTCATAAATACATTTTCCTTTATCATAACAAATTATACTCTAATAAGAAAACCAAAACAAGAAAATAAAAAAAGGAATGAATATATTCATTCCATTCGACTTTGTAATTACACACATTTAAATTAATTTGTGTATTTGTACGATATTACTACACCAATTATTGAATTTATTAAGACATATTCAATTGAAGAATATTGTTTTTATTCTTTATCATCCAAAATTGGATTATTTGATATTTCCATATAAAAATATTCAGGTAATTCTTCACTTGTTGGAATTAAATCCTTTAAAGTAAACATGAAATCATACATTTCATTTTCTTCAAATGTAAGTGGAAATGATTTTTCTTTTAAATCACCATCATCATATAATGCATAAATTGTAAATGCAGATACATTATCGACAATATATGAATCTTCTTTTTCAAAATATTTTTCTAATTGATTTACTGCAATTTGATACTTCTTTTGAAATATTCTACTTTGTGTATTGTAATTCCATTCATATGTATCACCACCATCAATTGCCTTCACATATGAGATATAATCAGACGTTAATTCTAATCTATCTACATATGAATATGGTGAAAATGAATTTGATGATGAATCAATAGTTATTTTAATAATTTTAGCCATTATTCTTTACATACTCCATCTGGAATTTCACATTCAAATATTTCACATTCTATTTTTAATGTATTTGAATATCCCTTCATTACATTCTTCTTAAATTCTTCTACATTATCCTTATGTACAATTGCAATAGCACAACCACCAAAACCAGCGCCGGTCATTCTAGCACCTAAGCACCCCTTTTGGGATCTTGAAAGTTCTGTAATAGTATCTAGGTGAGTACCTGTTACCTCATAATTATTCTTTAAAGAGAAATGTGATTCATTTAATAGCTTACCAACTAATTCCAAATCACCTTTTACTAAAGCATCCTTAAAGTTATTAACTCTTTGGTTTTCACTTACTACATGTAAAACTCTTCTATATAATGTATCATTATTTAATGCATTTTTAATCTTATCCATTTCGCTAACTTTATATTCACATAGATTATTAGCATTACGATAGTTTTCTTTAATTAAATCTAAGGCAATATCACATTCTTTAACTCTTTCATTATATTTAGAATCAGTTAAAGCTCTTGGTTTATTAGTTTTTAAAACTAATAATCTATAATCGCCTAAATCAAATGGAAAATAATCATATTTATATTTATAACAATCTAGTAACATTGCATGATTCTTTTTACCTAGTGCAATTATTGCCTGATCCATAATACCACAAGATAGGCCACAATATTTATTTTCTGTCTCCCAAGCAATTAATGACACTAACTTCTTATCAATATCAAAATTATATTCACATGCTAGAGCATAAATAGTTAAATCTAAGATAGCGGCAGATGATGATAGACCTGACCCCATCGGAATTTCTGATGTAAATAACATATTAAAGCCTGTTTCAATTTTAAAGCCATTTCTAGCTAATGACCAAATAGCACCAATTGGATAATTTTCCCAAGAATTGCCATTCTTAGTTAAATCATCTAACGTTCTAGTTACAGCCTTCTTCTTATTTAATGAGCATAAATGTATTTCCCTATCATTTCTCTTTGAAAAATAGCATTTAGTATAAATACCAATTGTTGATGGAAATACTAAACCACCATTATAGTCAATATGCTCTCCTATTAAATTAATTCTAGCAGGTGCTTTATAGATTGCCTCAACAGGCACTCCATATAACTGCCTAAATACGTCCTTTACATCAATATTTTCCATACTATCTTTCTCCTACTGCTAGCTTAACACATTCATAGCCACCATCGTAATAACCTTGGTCTTTAAGCTTATCAATGACATTGCACATATGAATGATATGTGATTTATCATTAATTAATGTATCAAGCATTCCACATAAACTCTTTTCAGTTGGACACTCGAATGTCGCATCACCAATTTCAGATCCATGTATCGCACCATATGCCTCATGCCCCCCAATATGACGCATGAATAGTTTTGGAATTGGATAAAATACTAATTCACTAGGTTTTGTAACTAATAAATCTGAAACTGGCATTAATATATTTGTTGAATATACTGCTTCGAAAATGTTCTCACTATATATTGAGTATAATCCTTCTATACTAGAATTTCTAGCATTTGACACGAACTTCTTTAAATTTTCAAAGTCATTGAAGAATGTTTTCCCAAGCTTAAACCAAGGAAGCTTAGCACACATTTTTTCATAAACATCCTTATGATCTCCAAAGTTAATAAATAAAGCTACCTGTTTCTTATCTAGAGATGGTTTTAAATGCTTAATCATTGATAAGAACATATCAAAGCCCGCACCAGCACCACCAACAGTTAATAATAATCTTATAGGCTCACCACTAGTTAATCTTTTAACTCTTCTTTTATTATCATTCTTTAAATCAACTAATAGTTCATGGTCAACATAATGACCAACAATCTTTAATGAGTTATCAGGCATAGGCTTTAAAGGCTTTTTATCAAAACCATTTAACATCTTATAACCATGATATGCAAATTCAGTTTGAACAGTATGAATAGCACCCTCACTTAAATGTAAGCCCATTGGCCAGTTATCTGGAATAGCATTTACAACATGAGTTAAACCAGCATGAATAGCTGCCTGACTTGGCCATACATGAGTTGCAATATATGGAATATCCTTTGGAATATTTTTAAATATTGGAACTAATAATTCGGTATTCTTTTGATCAACTGCATTATAAGTAATCTTTCTAAAGCCCTCACTATTTAATGGTTCCCAAAAAAAATGATTAAATAATTTAGATTTTTGAGAGATTCTTGAAGCAGTTGAATAAAGCTCATTTTGTTTTCTAATCCATTTAGAGCCAGTTGCCTCAAATGAAGCTAAATCTAACCAAATTGGCTCATATCCTAACGCCTTAGCGCATGATGCCATGGCGATACTAATACGATAATGACCAAAGCCCATTCTAATATTTCCAACAATTAATGATTTCTTAGGAAATTCTTCTTTATCATCTTTAAATACAATATTTTTAGTATTAATAAAATCTAATGTAGGAATATTTTCAAAGCCTAGCTTATAATCAGCGTTAGTATCATCACCTAACTTCTTTAAAGCCTTATTCTTAGATTTATTTGCCTTCTTAATAACCTTTTTAGGAATAGGATTACCAAAAATTACACTTGTTTTATCTTCCATTTATTAGTTCTCCTTTCATAGTGTTATATGTTATTTTATAAACATTATCATTTATCTTATATTCAATATGAATATAATCATTTTCTCTTTCATAATTAATAACTTTTGCAGTATAGAAAAGTTCAAATGCTTTTTCTAATAAAACTTTTGATTTTTCATCATAGGATGCAATATTATCAGAAGTCATAAGCACACTTCCAAATAAAGCATTAATTGTTAATAATGCCTCTTTTTGTTTATCATTTAAACTTATATTATCACTTCTTAATAAGAATACATCTGGATCATTTAAGAATAGATGCTTATCAAAAATACTTCTATAAATAGTATTTTGAATTGTTACTTTTGTAGATATTCTTTCTCTATGAGCAAATCTCATAAACCATACATCATCAAATTTTAAAGAAACATCTGGTCCTACTCTTAAATAATCAAAATATTGTGAAGATGTAGATGGAATAGCTCCACATCCTAATATTAATTTATCTTTTAAAACATCTTTGATAAATTTATATGCATTATTAGTAACTTGAGCTTTTGTTAGATGATAGTATCTAGGTAATGTAACTGCATATAAAAAATCTAATTTAAAGAAATCAAATCCTAAATCTATAAAATATTTTAAGCACTTTTCTATATAAGCTTTTGTATCCTTATTTTCTAAATCCAATAAGTAGAAACCACTCCAGTTTCCACCAGCCTTAATTAAATTACCTTTTTTATCTCTTTTAAATAATTCTTTATGATTTTTAAATAATTGAGATTTTTCTTCTGCCACAAATGGAGCTAACCAAATACCGGCTTTATATCCTTTTTCATGGATTTTCTTTACTATAGATTCAAGTCCGTTTGGAAACTTATTTTTATCAATATCTAGCCAATCACCAACAAATGTTTCATAGCCATCATCAATTTGAAAAAGATTAAATCTTTTATCTAACCCTTCTAAATCTCTTAAGATAATTGATTCATTAATATTTTGATAATAGTTATACCAAGATGTATAACCAAATACCTTTTCAGTATTCTTTAATGGGAATAACTCATAAAAAGAGTTTAATCCATCATTATAATTATCGAATATTGAATAATCAAAAATTACAAATTCTTCACCTTTTTTTAAATGTAATTTTTTAATATCAGAAACTAAATTTATTATTTTCTCTTTTCTTAATACTTCATAAACTAAATATACATTTTGGAAATTATAATTGAATGAAAAGAATTCTTTTTTGCCTTTTATATAGAAAACATCATAACCATGTAATTTATTCTTATCATAATCATATGATAATACATCTCCATATCTATCAAAGGCAAATCTATTTAATAATAAATCAGTTGTTTTATTAAATGTATCTTTCTTTTTAAATCTCTTAAAGAATCTTTTTGCTCTTCTTGCGATTCTTTCATATTCACTTAAATAGCATTCTTTTGTGTCAGTCCAAGACTGATATCCATTTAAAAAGAATTTAGAATCATCACTAAATTGAACATCTAATGAATTAGATGCATTATCTAAAATGATATCATTTAAAGCTTTAACAATTATTTTTTCTCTATTAGCTTCTTTAATTATTTCAATAGAGACATTATTATCAGTCTTATCTATATTTATTTTTTTACCATCTAAAATGTAAGTTAAATTAACCATGGATTACTCCTTTCTTTCTTCTATTGGAGTATCTTCTTTTTCCTCTTCCTTAGATTCTTCAACATTATTAACTAAAACATGAGTCACAACTGAATCATTAACAACTACATCAATAATTGGCTCTTCATCATTTTCTTCTAGTTTTGGTTCATCTTCAGGTTCTTTTTCAGATTCAATAGCCTCTAAATAAGCTTTATCCTCTTCCTTAGCAATTGTCTTCATTATCTTCTTTTCTCTATAGAAGAATAAAATTACAGCACCTAAAACACAGAACGCAACAGCAACAATAGCAACAATCATTAAACCAATTGGGTTAGCAGTGATATCATTCTTAGTTGTATCTTGCTTTGTACCTAAGATAGCAAGTGATGTAAATACTAACATAGCAAGTGACTGACCAAACTTCATAGCGAATGTACGTGCAGCAAAGAACATACCTTCTCTCTTTTCACCTGTGACTACTGAATCAGCTTCTGCAATATCAGCAACGATAGATTGAGGAATAATACCAAGTAATGCCATTGGGAATGCAGAAATCACAACGATTGCAATACCAAATACCCAGCTTAATGAATTAGCTTCAGTCGCATCCTTTAATACTAATGAACAAATAGCTGTAATTAAATACGCTATAGCTAAACCTATAAATCCAAAAATTGTAAGACGCTTCTTGCCAAATTTCTTAACCAAATTAGATACAACAGGATAGAAACATGCAGATAAAACTGTCATAGCTCCCATAAATACCATTACCATAGATTCATCAAGCTTCATTGAAACCTTAACAAAAAATGGTAAACCAGTTTGGAATAATGTTAAACCAACCCAGTACATAATATCAGAACCAGCAAATACTCTAAAATCCTTATTCTTAAAAGTCTTACCTAATGACTTAAATGCATTGGTTCCGGCAGGTTTTGCCTCAACAAAATCAGTTTCTTTAATTAAGAATGTAGGAAGTAACATACATATACATGCGATTATAGCAAGTGGAATGAAACATACAATATAGCTCCAATAATATCCTACTGCCTCTCTAAAGAAGCCTGCAAATACAAATGGTGTATAAGCAATTAATGTACCAGCAAAATAAGTTAGTGAAATGAATGTAGAAATATTCATTCTATCTTCTTGTGTTTTACCAAATTCAGATATTAATGCATTGTATGGAGTACAATAAATAGTCATAAATGTATAGAATAAAACTAGCATAATTGCAACCCAAGCAACATTCCATCCACTAACTTCTGTACTACCTGTAAATAATGTAGGTGCCATAAATACTAATACTGTTATAACTGAAAATGGAATAGCAGCAAAACGCATAAATGGGAATCTTCTTCCCTTTGGATTCTTTGAATTATCACTTAAATTTGCAATTAATGGATCTGAAACAGCATCCCAAATTCTACATAGTGCAGTGATTAATCCAATAATTGTTAAAAAACCACCAATTACTAATCCTGGTGCGATTAAAGTATAGAAATCAATTTCTGTACCCGAGAATTTCGCTGCATTCTTAGCATCTTGTGTAGGCAGATAAAAAGCTACTAACCAAGCACTAATAATGCCTCCAAGCAAAGACCAGCCAAGCTGTCCTATAGCGAAAATCCACATTTGTTTTTTTGTAAGTCTCTTTGAATTCATACTTCTTCCTCCTTATGCCTTAAGACTTTTTAAAATTATATCAATGAGATTTTTTATAACCTTTTTTCCATCATATAAGCTATCAGATTTTAAAATTGACTTTTCTTTAGCTACCTTTTTACATAAATTTAATAAAGCTAAAGTAGTTGAATAATAAAATGTTTCTAAATCATCAAGTATGATGACGGAATTATCCTTAATTCCTTTATCGTATGCTTTAATAAATACTTCCTTGTAAGCATTAATTGAATCTTCATATTCATCATCTGGCATTTTAGATTCTTGTTCTAGATATGAATCAAAATCATTTAAGAATTTAAAATAACCAATATTTTTTTCATATACATATAAATAGATTCCAAAAAATCTTTCTAAGGCCTGATAACCTGTATCATTATCATTAAATATACAATAATCCTTTGTTACTTCTATAGACATTGAAGTTGCAGCTGAAACAACTAAATTTATCTTCTTTCCAAAATATCTATAAACAGTTGCCTCTCCTATATTGGATTTTATCGCAATGTCTTGAATTGTAACTTGACCGATTGAATTCGTTAAAAATAATTCTTTACCTGCCTCAATAAGTTTTTCTCTTGTTGATTCTTTT
>JAILIY010000076.1 GCA_024695025.1 Acholeplasmatales bacterium | reverse complement strand
CCAACTTGATTTAATGCATTAATTACTTCATCATCAGATACTTCTCTTTCCATTGTTACATTAGATTTAATTGTACCTGAGAAAATTGCAGGAGTTTGAAGTACTATACCTAATTGTTTACGGTATTCTTGTTTATTGTATTCTTTAATCTCCATATCATCAAGCTTAATAGAGCCTTCTTCATAATCATTATAGCGCAACAACAAATTCATTAAACTTGATTTACCAGCACCAGTGGCACCAACGATACCTACAGTTTGGCCTTTATCGATTTTTAACGAGAAATCTTTAAGTACATATGTATTCTCTACATAACCAAAATTGACATGTGAAAATTCAACATTACCTTCTATTTCTTTAATGTCTTTCTTACCATCAAATATTTTAGAATCATTTTTCTCATCAATAAACATGTAACAACGAGTAGCACCAACCATTGAATCTTCAAGTTCATTTAAATTATCAAAGATTGTTGAAAATGGAGTAATCATTTTATCAATATTATCGACTAAAGCACCTATTAAACCTGCACTTAAGGCAGATGCAAAATCTTTTTTATTAATTACTTGATATGCCAAGAACACTAATAATCCTATTTTTAATAAACTCTTCAATAATGATAATAATTCAAAACCAAATGTATTATTTAAACGTGCAGTACGTCTGTCGCATTTAACATAATGTGATAATAATTGTCTATATTCATCTAAAATAATATCTTCATTATTAAAATCTTGAATTATAGGTGTACCTACAATATTTTCATTTAATTTACCTGTGATTCTTGAACCTGTCTCTCTTTGGTCAACAAAATATTTATGAACCCATTTTCTATAGACAGTAACCCATATTAATAATATTGGAACAATTACTAATGTCACTAAGCCTAAAATAGGCTTTAATAAGATAATTGCGATATATACAACAATAATATTAATTATCGCACTAAAGATATCAAACATCTTTGTGTAAAATATTCTTACACCAGCTGAGTCACTAGTTATTTTAGCAACTATCTTACCATCAGGTTCAAGTGAAAAATAATCAACTGGAAGATGATTGATTTTTAATATTGCATCTTCTCTTATTCTCTTTTCGATTCTCATACCTGTAATAGTATTAACAAAAGAGAATAAATATCTAAATCCAAATACTAATATTATAATTCCACCATAACCTAAAATAGCAAATTTGACCATTTTAAAGTTTTCATTAGGCAAATACTTATCTAATATAGCCTTTAGGATAAAAGATGTTGAAGCGTTTAAAACTGCCGCACAAATACATAAGATTAGCGTCAAGAAGAATAACCATTTTTCTTTTTTAATATAAGGAATAGTTCTTCCTATTAAAGCACTCTTTTTCATTACTTCTTTATTTTTTGCCATACTAATCTACCTCCTTTATTTGTTGAGATAGATATTGTCTATAATACCAACCACGCTTTTCCATTAAAGTCTTATGATTGCCTGTTTCAACAATTTCACCATTATTTAATACTAATATCTTGTCGGCATCTTTTACTTGTGAAAGTCTATGACAAATAATAATATTAGTTTTATCATTTCTAAATTTCTTTAGATTTGAAATGATATTAGCTTCTGTTTTACCATCTACTGCAGATAATGAATCATCTAATATCAATACATCTGAATTTTTTAAAAATGCACGTGCGATACCTAATCTTTGTTTCTGACCACCAGATAAAGTAACACCATACTCACCGACTATTGTATCAAGTCCATCAGATAAATTTTCAATATCTTTTCTAAAATCTGCAAGATCTATAGCCTCATTTATTTCAGCCATACTGGCATCTCTTTTGCCTAATAAGACATTGTCAAATACACTTCTTGAAAAAAGTACATGTTCCTGAGGAACATAAGAAATTCTTCTTCTTATTTCTTCTTTGTTATATTCTTCAATAGGCTTATTATTGATAAATATTTCATTATCTTCTGTCTCATATTGTCTTAACAATTGTTTTGCGATAGTTGATTTACCAGAACCAGTTCTACCAACTATACCAACTGTTTCACCTTTGTTTATTACAAAATTAATACCTTTTATTGTATCAAATGAATCATTTGGATACGCAAACACAAAGTTTTTAAATTCAATTGTATCAATGTTTTCAAGATTATCTTCACCTGATTTTATATTCGTTTTAGAATCATATATTTCATTTAATCTATCAGCACTAATTAGTGATTGATAGAAATTATTAATCATATTACCAATCTTTTTAAGTGGTGCTTGGAATAAACCTAATACCATGTAGAATTTAGCTAAACCTGCAACAGTTATATTTCCTTTGTAATAAAAATATCCACCTAAGGCAAAACATATAAATGTTGATATAGAAACTATAAATTGAAATAGGGGTTCAAATACAACATTAATCTTTATATTTTTTACTTCTATTTTATAAGCTTCTTTACTATATTTTAAATTCTTATTATAAGAATCTTCTTCTTTAGAATAAGCTCTTACTGTTCTAACATTTGTAATACTTTCAAGTATTACATTTGATAATTCCGAATTCTTTTCACGAACTCTTTTATAATTTTCTTTAACGATTCTTTTTAGTAATATATTACATACTAAAATTAATGTAAGTGGTACGAAACAACATACAGCTAATATAGGATTAATATAAATCATATATATAAACGCTACTATAACTGTCAATATTTCAAACAAAATATTTAAAAGTCTATTACCAGCACTAAATTTAACTGTCTTAATATCACCTAAAGCACGAGCAAGTAAGTCACCTGATTGGAATTTTTCAAAAAATGAAGCATCTTGAACAAATATGCTTTGCATATATCTATCATTTAACATGTAATAAATTCTTGTTGTTAAGAAGTTTTGAATAGTTCTCTTTATTAAGGCAACTATATATATAGCAAATATAATTAATAAGAAAGGTATTAATATTTCATATATTACAAAATGTTCTGTAAGTGTAATAATAGTAATATTTATATATTCTATTTCTATATCGCTTAAGGCAATACCTTCAACCGTACCCTTAGTTAAAGAATAGACTCCATTTGAATTAGAAGTTATTTCTTCCCCATTTAATTTTATAGAAACAAGAGAGTTTTCACTTCCAATTTTAAATGTTGTCTTACCACTTGTTTTAAAACTAAATTTAGTATTTTCCTTTAAATAAAGATTATTATCAACAATACTAATATTATTTGAATCATTAACAAATGTAATATCATATATTACATTATCTCCAGCTACGATAGTATCACTATACACTTCGTAGTTCTTTTTTTCTTCTTTTGACAAATCGAAAACAATCACAGTTTCATCGCCCTTTATAGCATCTACTAATCTACCTAAAACGATAGTTGGAAACAAACTAATGATTGCGAGTGTGATACCAAAAATTAGTTCTAATATGTACTTATACCAATTCTTCTTGATTATCCATCTAACGCTTTTAATAAAATCAAGCATGGTATCATCTCCTTTAGTAATTAAATTATATTCTCTATTTTTTAAATAAAAAAGGAAAAATTCACTCAATTTGATTAATTTTTTAGCATAAAAAAAACGAGAGTTTTTCACTCTCGTCTAATTTTTTTATTATTACTTAACTTCAGTTAATTCTAACTTCTTAGAAGCACCACAAATCTTAATTAATTGATCGCCAGCTTCTAAACCTAAAGTCTTCTTAGCACAAGCTAAAGCATCATCGATATTACCAACAACTGCTTGAATACCCCAAGCGATTGATAATGTACGAGCTTCATCAGCAGTTTCAACTGCGAAGAATACGTCTGATGCAGGACGGAATTGAGAAATATTTAAAGCTAATTCAACGTCACCTTCACAAACGATAGCAGCGATATCAAATACATTAGCGATTGTAGCAGCAGCTAAACCTAAAGCATCTGATTCATTCATATCATCTTTGTTATAAACAACGTTATCAATCATCATGTTGTGATCGATATCTTCTTCAGCTCTTTCATCAATTTTTGCCATATATGATACGGCTTCAAATGGATAATCACCTTGTGCAGATTCACCTGATAACATAGTACCACAAGTACCATCTAATACTGCATTGTATACATCTGATACTTCAGCTCTAGTTGGTCTTGGATTTTGTTGCATAGAATCTAACATTTGTGTAGCAGTGATAACAATCTTACCTTGAGATTGAGCTAAGAAAATCATATCCTTTTGGATTTCTGGTAAATCCCAAGCATCAACGTCAACACCTAAGTCACCACGAGCAACCATTACACCATCAGAAAGTGCAATGATTTCTTCCATGTTCTTAACACCTTCTTGGTTTTCAATCTTAGAAATAACCTTAACATGTGTATTGTTCTTAGCAGCTAAGATATCTCTAATTTGCTTAATATCATCTGGTCTTCTTACGAATGAAGCGAAGATGAAATCTAAGTTTTGATCACAAGCGAATTCCATATCAGCCTTATCCTTTGGAGAGATATAAGGCATATTTAATACTACGCCTGGAACATTACAGTTTCTCTTGTTCTTTAACTTACGGCTATTTAAAGCTTCACAAACTAATTCTCTGTTTGCAGCCTTTTCTTTAACTTCAAGTTGTAATAAACCATCTTCAATTAAGATTTTATTACCAACACTAATATCATCATATAAACCAGCATAAGAAATAGATACCTTGATAGAACCATCTTCTTGCTTACCGCCTTTGAATGGATAATCCATTGAAATAACTACCTTATCACCAGCATTAATTTGAACACCCTTATAACCTTCGGCATCAGACATGTTTAATTCACCAGTTCTAATTTCAGGACCCTTAGTATCAAGAGCCATACCAGTAAACCAACCCTTTTCAGCATTTAATGCCTTAACGTTTTTAATTCTGAATCCTTGCTCATCGTAATCACCATGAGAAAAATTCATACGCATAACATTCATACCTGCTGTGCCAATTAATTTTTCTAAACAATCCTTTTGTTCACTTGCAGGACCAATTGTACAAACTACCTTTGTCTTCTTCATTTTAATCTTCTCCTCTATGAAATCTTTTCAATTAATTTGTGTAGCTCCACATTTGGCTCATTTGTCATAGCCAACGCTTTATCAATAGGTGTATAGTGAAGCTCATTTTTTATAACACCTACTGCAACTCCTGTAATTCCTTCGTGTAACAAATCCACGGCATACTTACCAAGTCTTGCGGCAAGTAGTCTATCCTCAGGGGTAGGAGTTCCACCACGTTGGATATATCCTAAAATAGTAGCTCTACATTCATAACCTGAATATATTTCTACTTCTTTAGCAAGTTGATGTACGTCTGTTATATTTTCAGATATAACAACGATTGCATGTCTTCTTCCGGCAAGTCTATTTGCCTTAAGATTTGCAAGTAATTCATCTTTATTAAAGCCTGTATCATTTGTGATAATGTATTCAGCACCACAACATATACCTGAATATAATGCTAAATCGCCACAATGACGTCCCATAACTTCAATAATTGAACATCTTTGATGACTTGATGATGTATCTCTTAGTTTATCGATAGCATCACAAGCTGTATTTAAAGCTGTACTAAATCCTATTGTAAAATCACTAGATGCAATATCATTATCAATTGTACCTGGGATACCAATAGTCTTAATACCCATTTCATGTAGTCTTAAAGCACCTGTATAGGTACCATCACCACCGATACAAATTAGAGCTTCAATATCATTCTTTTGAAGTTGTCTAATTGCAAGTGTTCTTACCTGCTCATATTTAAATTCAGGTAATCTTGCTGTACCTAATATAGTACCACCCTTATTTAATATTTCTGATACATCTTTACGAGTAAATTCTTGAATTTTACCTTCAATTAATCCTCTGTAGCCATCATAAATACCAAATACAGTGTCACCATTTGCTATACCTGCTCTAACAACGGCACGTATAGTTGCGTTCATTCCAGGAGCGTCCCCTCCTGATGTTAATACGCCAATTCTCATATGATCACTCCTAAAAATCAACTACGTTTTTTATTATATCACAATTCGGGCAGTCTTCAACAAAAAAAATTACATATATTATATTTATAATAACTTATAGTTATTAGAGATTATATGTTTCTTGACTTTGTAGTACTTTTAAACTAAAATTAAATTAGCGTAGGTTATTATCTAACCTTAAAATGCGATAAAGGAGATTTTTAATATGAACAAACTAAAAGGTGCGGCTATTATTGGTCAATCAGGCGGTCCAACTTCAGTTATTAACGCTAGTGCAGCTGGTGTTTTTATTGAAGCATTAGGCCAAGAAAATATTACTAGAGTTTATGGTGCGGCTCATGGTATTAGAGGTATTTTAAATGAAGAATTCTATGATATTAATCAAGAAGATATAAAAGAATTAGAATTATTAAAAACTACACCATCATCAATGATTGGATCTGTAAGATACAAATTAAAAGATTTAAAGGTTGATGATTCAGAATACAAAAAATTACTTGAAGTATTCAAAAAGTATAACATCCGTTATTTCTTCTATAATGGCGGAAATGACTCAATGGATACTTGTAACAAGATTTCTAAATTTATGAAGACATCAGGCTATGAATGCTACTGCATGGGTGTTCCTAAAACAATCGACAACGATTTAGCAGTTACAGACCACTGTCCAGGTTATGCAAGTGCTGCAAAATATGTAGCTACTACATTAATGGAAATCAAATATGATGCTACTGTTTATGATACACCAATGGTTGCAGTTGT